>DATLXT010000059.1:0-2688 GCA_035575475.1 Gemmatimonadales bacterium
GTTCCTTGACCGCCCGCCGGTCCACCTTGCCGTTGGGGTTCAGCGGGAGCTGGTCCACCCGGCGCCAGCGCGAGGGCACCATGTACGGGGGAAGCCGTTCGGCAAGGCGCCGGCGCAGGTCGGCCGGCGTCACGTCAGCCCCCGGCTGCGACACGTACGCGCACGCGACCGCCGTGCCCTCGAAGCCGTCCGTCTCCACTCCGACCACGGCACACTGCCGTACCGTCTCGATCCCGTGGAGCACCGACTCGATCTCTTCCAGCTCGATGCGGTATCCCCGGCTCTTGATCTGGAAGTCCGAGCGCCCCACCAGCGTGATCGTGCCGTCCCCGTCCACGCGCGCCAGGTCGCCGGTCCTGTAAATGCGGTCCCCGGGCGGGCCGTAGGGATTGGGGAGGAAGGCGGCCCGCGTCCGCTCGGGGTCGCGCCAGTACCCGGGCGACAGCCCCACGCCGCGAATGTAGAGGTCGCCCGTGTCGCCCGGTGCCACCGGTCGGAGCCGGTCGTCCAGCACCAGCAACTCCTCACCGTCACAGCCTCGTCCGATGGGAATGGGCCGCTGGTCATCCACCGGACACGCCGGCACGCGATAGTAGCTGCTCGCGATGGTCGCTTCGGTCGGCCCGTACAGGTTCGTGAAGGTCACGTGCGGCAGTCGCCGCATCCAGTACCTCACGCCCGGAGTGGGAAACGCCTCGCCGCACCACAGCAGCCGCCGCAGCGCGGGAAAATCGCCGTCCCGCACCACATCGGACTTCGCCATGTGCATGAGGATCGACGGCACCGAGAACCACTGGGTGAGCGGCGCGCTGCGAATCAACTCGGCGACCTTGTGCGGCAGCAGGTTGAGCTCCGGCGGAATCGGATACAGCGTGGCCCCCGCCGCGAAGGCCCCGTAGACGTCGAACGTCGACAGGTCGAAGTGCAGCGGCGAGTGGCCCGACACGCGGTCGCCCGCGGCCATGTCGAAGTACCGCGTGGCCCACTCCACGAAGCCGACGACGTTGGAGTGGGTGATCATCACCCCTTTCGGCGTCCCCGTGGAGCCGGAGGTGAACAGAATGTGCGCCACATCGTGGGTCGCGCGGCGCCTCGGCACTGGCGTAGGCGACTGGCCGTCCAGCTCGGCACCGGTCGCCGCGACCGGGACGTCGGCCGGTGGGGGGCCGGGCTCGAGCCATGCCACGACGGGCCGCGGGGCCGCGCCCACCACACCCCGGGCCGCGAGAGCAGCTACCAGGCCGCGTGCGGGCTCGGAGGCGAGCACCACCCGCGCCTCCAGCGCGTCGAGCACCATGGTCACCCGCGACGGCGGGTTCTTCAAGTCCACCGGGGTATACACGCAGCCGGCTTTGAGCACCCCGAGCATGGCCGTGATGGCGAGGGGAGACTTGGGCAGGAGCAACGCCACGCGGTCTCCCGGGCCGCACCCCAGCTCCAGAAGCAGGCGCGCCAGCCGCGTGCTCGCATCATCCAGCGCTCCGTACGTCACCGCCTGTGCCCCGAACACGATCGCCGGCGCGTCGGGTCGCCGCTCCGCTTGCCGGATGACGTAGTCTTGCAGCAGGGTCATGCCGGGAACGCCGCCGAGCGCGCCCGGTCGATGGCACGATGGAGATGATCCAGCTCACCCTCGGACGCCGGGACGTCGAGGATGACGAAGTTGCAGCCCGTGGCGAAGTAGCGTCCCAGCTCGTCGCCAACGCGATCGTACGTGCCCACGAGGTAGGGACAAAAGGTCTTGTAGTTCTCAAACGGCACCATCCAGTACGTGTCCCGCCCGGCCTGGTGCGCCGAAATCTCCGACAGCTGCTTGTGCCACGAGGAGTCGGACACCTTCATCGCCAGCTGGTGCGTGACCTGTCCCCGTCGGTCGGGCGGGAACCGCCCGTGGGCGACGGTCCACGCCTCCTCCTCGGTGGGCCGCGCGATGATCCCGACGCGGATCCCGTAAGAGCCGCCGCCTGCTTGGGGCCGAGCTGCCGCTTGGGCGGGCGGCCCCGGATAGCGGACCGAGAGGGCGCCGAGGGCTCGGGCCGCCGCGAGTCCCGCTTCGGAGGAGCCCGAAACAGTAACGCGCGGGAACAGCGCGGGCGGGAGCGCGGGCGTGAGGGTGAGGTTGGTCACGGTGTAGTACGAACCGCGCTCCGTCACGGGCTCCCGCCCGGCGAGCAGCCGCAAAATGATGGACGTGTACTCGGTGAGCCGCGCGTAGCGCTGGTCGTGCGGCGTCTCGTCGTTGAGCGCGGTCAGATCGTTCTTGAAGCCGCCCGCCACCATGTTGAGGTCGATCCGCCGGCCGTAGAGGTACGCGAGCGAGGTCACCATCTTGGCGACGCTGTACGGGTGCATGTAGACCGGTTGGACGGCGACCAGGGGCGCGAGGCGCGCCGTGTGCTGTACGATCACCTGGGCCACGAGCCAGGGGTCGAGCAGGCCGTTGTCGGTGTAGACCAGAATCCCCTCGCACCCTGCCGCCTCGCTCCATCGGGCCACGTCGCGCACGTGCTGCAGATACGCCTCCGCACCCGCGCCGCGATACGGGGGGCACGTCGAGTACACGGACACCGAGCCATTGCCGTTCATGCAGTCCCCCTCAGGCGAGACCTCGGGAGATGCCCCACGGGCCGTCGCCATCACCGCGGTTCAGGTGCAGCTCCCCCCCGCTCCCCCCCTGCCCACCCCTCC
>DATLXT010000060.1:0-6592 GCA_035575475.1 Gemmatimonadales bacterium
GAGCCCTTCACGCTGACGGCGTTCGCCATTCGCGCCACCGCTCGGACCAACGCGGTGAGCCGCCTCAACGCCGAGGTCTGCGACCGGATGTGGCGGCACCTCCGCCCCGAAGTGCCCGCCACCGAGCCGGTCATCCGGCCGATCACGAACGGGGTGCATACGGCGTCGTGGTGCGGGCGAGCGGTCCGCCAGCTGTTCGACCGCGTCGTGGGCGGCGACTGGCAGGAGCGCCTGCTGGAACCTTCGGCTTGGGCGGCGGTGGCGCGGGTGCCCGACCAGGAGCTCTGGGCGGCGCACCTGGTGCAGAAAGAGCGGCTGGTGCGCTTCGTGCGTTCCCGCCTGCGGGAGCAGTTCGCCCGTCACGGCCGCTCCCCCGACGACCTTCGGGCGCTGGACGCCTGGTTCGATCCCAACGTCCTCACCCTGGCGTTCGCCCGCCGTTTCGCCACCTACAAGCGGGTCTGGCTCGTCTTCAGCGACCTGGACCGCCTGCGGGCGATGGTGTCCGACCCGGCCCGCCCGGTCCAGATCGTGTTCTCGGGCAAGGCCCATCCTGCGGACCGGCCGGGCCAGGATCTCATCCGCCGCACGGTGGCCATGGGGCTGGACCCCGCGCTGCGGGGCCGGGTGTGCTTTCTCGAGGACTACGATATGCGGATCGCGGCCATGCTGGTGCAGGGCGCCGACGTGTGGCTCAACACGCCGCGGCGACCCCTGGAGGCCAGCGGCACCAGCGGTCAGAAGGCCGCGGTCAACGGCGTGCTCAACGTCAGCATCCTGGACGGGTGGTGGCCGGAAGGGTTCGACGGCGAGAACGGTTGGGCCATCGTCCCGGCCGGGGAGGGGCTCGATGAAGCGCGCCAGGACGAGGCCGACGCCGCGGCGCTCTATCGCCTCCTGGAGACGGAGGTGATCCCCACCTACTACGATCGAGATGCGAGCGGGGTGCCGCGCCGCTGGATCGCGCGCATGAAGCGCGCCATCGCCACGATCACCCCGCGCTTCTCGGCCAGCCGCATGGTGCGCGAGTACGTCGAGCAGGCCTACCTGCCGGCCGCCCGCGGGTGAGCGCGCTCAGGCCCGCCGTTCGGCGAAGGCGCCGGCGGCGAGGCGCCGCACCAGCTGCACGACCGCCGTGGGGTCGGGCAGGTGATAGTCGGCGAGGGTGCGTCCCTCGGCGGGGCCGGGGCCGACGCAGATGGATCGGCCGATTCCGGCGAGCGAGCGGAACGCGTCTTCGTCGGTGACGTCGTCGCCCACGTAAATGGCCCGCACCCGGGCGGTCCAGTGTTCTCCGTGGCGGGCCCGCAGCACGTGGAGGACCGCGTGGCCCTTGCCCCAGTCGAGCGGCGGCCGTCCCTCGACCACGGCCTTGCCCCGGGTCACCCGCAGGCCCTGGTGGCGGAAGGCGGCGGCCACGATCCGCTCGACTTCCTCCTGCTGCTCGCGCGGGACCTCGCGCAGGTGCACGCTGACGGTCACTCCCTTGCGCTCCACCCGCACGCCGGGAAGCTCGAGGGCCTCGACCTCGCCGGCGGCGGCGTCCACGGCCCGGCAGTACTGGTCCAGTCCCTCCAGGCGGTAATTCAGCCCCGGGCCCTCGATCTCGAATCCGTGGTTTCCCACGTAGGTGAGGCCCGGGACGCCCACCATCTGGCGAATGTCGGTGAGGGCGCGGCCCGACACGATCGCGAGGTCGAGCGCGGGGGTCAGGGCCGCCTGCCGGAGGGCGTCGCGGGCGGCGTCGGACAACAGCGCCTCCTCGGGCCGCCGCACGATCGGGGTCAGGGTCCCGTCGTAATCGAGGAACAGCGCCACCGTGGGGCGCTGGCGCAGCCAGGGTTCGAGCCGGTGGAGCACCACCTCGGCGGGCGAGGCGGCTTCGGCCCGCGCCCGCTCCGACGCCCGTTCGGCGGCCTGGAGGAACTGCGTCACCCAGGTCTGCAGCGTGTTCGCATGGACGCGGTCGCGCAACGCTGCCATGCGCGCGCGCCGCTCGTCCTCGGGCATCGAGAGCGCCCGATCGAGGGCGTCCGCCATGGCGTCCACGTCGAAGGGGTTGACCAGCAGGGCTTCCTGGAGTTCCTGGGCGGCGCCGGCGAGCTCGGAGAGAATCAGGACCCCGCGCTCATCCAGCTGGGCGGCGACGTACTCCTTCGCCACCAGGTTCATCCCGTCGCGCAGGGGCGTCACCAGCGCCACGTCGCCGGTGCGGTAGAAGGCGGCGAGGTCCCGGGGGCCCAGCGAGCGCACCAGATACCGGATCGGCGTCCACCCCTCGTCGGAAAACCGCCCGTTGATCCGGCCCACCGTCTCGTCGAGCTCGCGCTTCAGCGACCGATACTCCTGGACGAACTCCCGGCTGGGGACGAGGAGCTGGGCAAAGACCACCTTGCCCCGATAGCCGGGGTGCCGCTCGAACAGCCGCTCCACCGCCAGCAGCCGCTCGTGCACGCCCTTGGTGTAGTCCAACCGGTCCACGCCGATGATGGTGCGCGGCTGGCCGGGGGCGGGCACCGCGACGTCGACCTCCCCCGCCAGCCGCTCGATCCCTTCCACGTCGATGCCGAGGGGAAACGCTCCTACCGTCACTGCTCGTCCCTCCCATTGGACGATCCCCGCGGCGCGGTCCACCTCGCATCCCAGGAGCCGCTCGGCACAGGTCAGGAAATGGGCGGCGTAGTCCGGGACGTGAAAACCCACCAGGTCCGCCGCCAGGAGCCCCCGCATCAGCGGCCGGGCGGCGGGGAGCACCCGAAACAGGTCGTAGGCCGGAAAGGGGATGTGCAGAAAGAACACGACCCGGCGGTGGGGAGCCAGCTGGCGCAAGTGGAGCGGGACCCGCAGGAGGTGATAGTCGTGTACCCAGACCAGGGCGTCGTCCCCGCTGGCCTGAGCCGCGGCCTGGGCGAACCGCGCGTTCACCCGGTCATAGGTGCGCCACGCCGCGTCGTCGAAGCGGGTCCGCCCCACGAAATAATGGAAGAGGGGCCAGAGCGTGCGATTGGCGAACGATCCGTAATACTGCGTGAGTTCCCGGTCGCTCAAGGGGACGGGCGCGTAGCGCACCGGTGACGGGGGCTGATCGGCCAGCGCCTCCTCCAGGCGAACCGTCTCGCCGGGCCAGCCGATCCAGACGCCGCCCCGCTGCTGGAGCACCGGATCGAGCGCCGCCACCAGGCCGCCGGAGGACCGGCGCACGCTGACCCGGCCGCCGTGGCGCTCGACGACAAACGGGAGCCGGTTGCTCACCACCACCAGGGGACGGCGGTCCGGCGGAGGGGCCCGAGAGCTCATGTGGTCTATTGTATTGCGACAAGCGGCCGGGCGTAACCGGCGCGGCGGCCTTGCGTCGGGCCCCCGGGGCGCGTATCACTGTGCGTCCCCTCCCGCGAGGGATCCCCCGTGAAGCCCACGTCGTTCCGGCTGCTCGTCCTGCTGGTCGCGCTCCTCCTCGTGGCGGCGCCCGCGGAGGCCCAGCGCCGCGGCCGCGCCCGGGCGGCGGCGGCCGCCGCCTACGCGCCGCGGTTCGGTCCGCACCTCGGCTACAACGTGGATGTGGAGGAACTGCTCCTCGGGGCCCAGCTCTCCTGGCCCATCACCCCGCGGGTCGAGCTCTACCCCTCGTTCGATTACTACTTCGTGGACCCGGGGTCACTCTGGAGCCTGAACGCGGACCTGAAACTCCGGCCGCCCACCCGCTACGGGGCGCTCTACCTGGGTGCGGGCTTGAACTACTCCCGGCGCAGCGTCAGCGGCGCCAGCCCGTCGGAGACCGGGCTCAACCTCCTGGTCGGCCTGGAAGGACGGCGCACCCGCACCGCCCCGTACGTCGAAGCCAAGTTCATCGTGGGCGACGAGAGCTCGTTCCAGATCGTGGGCGGCTTCAGCTTCCGCTGAAGCCGGGCCCGGAGGGTCAGAACTCGAAGCTCTCGACCTTCCGCAGCCCCACCCGCAACGGGAGGGCGGTGGCCGCCCGCAGGTAGGCGTACACCGGCCCGCTGAGCAGGACGATCACCGCGGCCAGCAGCGCGATGGTGGCCATCATGAACACCAGGCCGCCGAACGAGGTCGGGATCTGGGCGGCGTTTTCCGTCTCGAACTGCGGGTAGAGCGCTCCGAACCCCAACGCCATCGCGCCGATCGCGAGGGTCAGCGCCACAATCGTCACCAGGCTCACGGCCATCATGAACGGCGAGGTCCGGAGCAGGACGTTGGTGAGGCCGGTGAGGAGCAGGGCGAGTGCCAGCAGCGGGACCGTGCCCACCCAGTACTTGGACCAGAGAAGGGCCCGCAGGTCGAGGGGGCTCGAGCGCAGGAGCCACATTTGGCGCCCTTCCAGCGACACGGCGGGGAAGATGAAGCGGGCGGCAATGGCCGCCAGCACGAATCCCGAGAGCCCCAGGTTCAGGAACGACACCAGGGTCACCACGTAGAAGGGCACCTGCTCCCCGCGGAAGAGCGGCAGGGCCCTGATGTTGAAGAGGTAGACCACCACCAGCACGCCCAACAGGATGAGCTGGCTCCACTGGGTGGTGTCCCGGAAGAAGATCTTGATGTCCTTCAGCACGAACTCGCGCTTCGAGACGGGCAGGCTCCGGAGCGCGAGCCCGACGGTCCAGCGCCACACGCCGCCGCGCACGAAGCGCTCCGCCCCTTCCTGGGCCTTGGTGAAACTCGCGGGATAGAGTTCCCGGTGCAGCAAGGCGCCCAGGGTGACGAAGGCGGCGGCCGTGCTCCAGAGGAGGTAGAGGGGCAGGGGATCCGGCCGGCCCGTGAGGTAGCTCATGATGGCGTCGGTGGCCCACTCGCTGGGCAGGAGGGGCGAGGTGGGGGTGCGCAATACCGTGACGAAGTCCAGCAGGTTCCGGAACCCCTCCGGCCGCGCCAGCTGCTCGGGCCGCACCAGCCGGAACAGCAGAATGAGCCCGCCCGCCGCGCCGATGGCGATGATCGAAAGCAGGTCGCGGGTCCGACGCGCCGGAAAGACGTTCACCAGCGCCAGGGTGATGGCGCTCCCGAGCACCGAGGGCAGAGTCAACAGGGGAACGATGACCAAAACGGCGTAGGCCGCGAACAGGGGGCCGGCTTGATAGATCACCCCGTAGGCGGCCAGGATCGGCACCGTCATGAGCGCCACCATCCAGGACGAATGCACCAGGGTCTCGCCCAGCTTGGCCAGATAGAGCCGCAGCCAATCCACCGGGGCCGAGACCAAGAGATCCAGGTCCTTCGCCAAGAAGAAGCTCGAGAGCGCGGTGATCAGGTTGGAGAGGATCAGAATCGAGACGAACGCCAGGAGGACGAGCCCCAGGAGCTTTCCGGCGAGCAGCGGGCCCAGCTCTTCGACCCCGCGAAAGTACTTCAGGATGCGGTAGAGCACGCCGAACACCGCCGCCCAGAAGGCGAATCCGACGAGCGTGAGGATCAGGAGCTTGCCCCCGCCGCCGCGCGCGCGCTCCTCGCGCACCCGCTGGAGCGCGGTGCGCCACTTGGGAGTCAGCACGTGCCACAGGGAGGGCGGTCTCATCCCCCCAACACCTCGGCCAGCTCCCGGGCGGTGGGCCCCCCGGTGAGCTTCAAGAACAGCTCCTCGAGGCCCGCCTCGCCGGCCGCGTGCTGCCGGCGGAGGTCGGCCAGCGTCCCCTGGGCGACGATCTTGCCGTGCTGCATGATGGCGATCTGGTCGCACATGACCTCGGCCACCTCCAGGGTATGGGTGCTCATCAGCACCGTCCCGCCGCGGCCCACGAACTGCCGGAAGATGTCCTTCAACAGGCGGGCGCCCTTGGGATCCAGCCCCACCATGGGCTCGTCCACCACGATGCACTCCGGCCGGTGGATGAGCGCGCTCGAAATGATGAGCTTCTGGCGCATCCCGTGGCTGTACGCCTCGATCAACTCGTCCTTCCAGCTGGTCAGCTCGAACACCTCGAGCAGTTCGTGAATGCGCCGCTCCACCGCCTCTCCGTCCTGCCCGTAGAGCCCGGCGACGAACCGGAGGAACTCCGCGCCGGTGAGCTTGTCGTAGACGAAGGGCCGATCCGGAATGAAGCCGAGACGCTGTTTGGCCACGAGGGGCCGCTGGTGCACGTCGTCGCCCCCGAGGAGCACCCGGCCCTGCGTCGGCCGCAAGATGCCGGCGATCATGCGGAGCGTGGTGGTCTTGCCGGCGCCGTTCGGACCCAGGAAGCCGTACAGCACGCCCCGCGGCACCTCGAGCGAGATGTCGTCCACCGCCACGAAGCTCCCGTACAGCTTGGTGAGATTCTCCAACCGGATCATAGCACCTCGAGCTCGAGCGCCCCGGTGAGGGGCAACAATTCCACCTGCCGCGCCAGGCCTCCCGTCACCAGCCGCAGACGAGCCGCATCCGCCGGGAGCTGTCCCAGCAGGGGATCCCCGGCCACCCAGCCGCCCAGATACACCTCGACCCAGGCGTGATAGTAGAACCGGCCGTCCAGGCAGAGCAGGCCGGCCACCGTGCGGGCCGGGAGGCCGGCGGCCCGGGCCAGCGCCACGAAGAGCACGGCATGCTCGTTGGCATCCCCCCGCCGGCTCTCGAACACCGCCATGGCGGTGGGCGCCGTGG
>DATLXT010000061.1:0-9872 GCA_035575475.1 Gemmatimonadales bacterium
GGAGCGCTCAAGGCCGGCGCCGCGTACGTGCCGGTGGATCCCGCCTCGCCGCCGGCCAGGGCGGCCTACATCCTGCGGGACTGCGAGGTCCGGGCGGCGCTGGTCGAGCGGGCCTTGCTTCCGCCGCTCGAGGCCGAACTCGCGCGGTCAGGCGGAATGCCGGAGACGCTGGAACTCGACGGCGTGGGCGGCGGCGAGGCCCTCGCCCGGGCGCTCGACGGGGAGGGCGTCCCCGCGGTGCCCGACCGGGCCGGCACGGTGGTCCCGCCCCTCGATGCGCTGGCCTATCTGCTCTACACCTCCGGCTCCACCGGCAAGCCGAAGGGCGTCATGCTGTCCCACCGGGCGGCGCTCAGCTTCGTGGACTGGTGCTCCGAGGTGTTCGAACCCACCGAACGGGACTGCTTCTCGAGCCACGCGCCGTTCCACTTCGACCTCTCGATTCTGGACCTCTACGTCTCGCTCAAGCACGGCGCCCGGCTGGTGCTGATCGGCGAGGAGCTGGGGAAGGAGCCGCAGGCGCTGGCCCCCGTGATCGCCGAGCGGGGGATCACCGTCTGGTACTCGACGCCGTCCATCCTGAGCCTGCTCGGCCAGTACGGCAAGCTCGAGCGCCACGACCTCTCGGCGCTCCGGCTGGTGCTGTTCGCGGGGGAGGTCTTTCCCGTCCCCGCGCTCCGCGCCCTCACCCGCCAGCTTCCCCACCCGCGGTACTTCAATCTCTACGGGCCCACCGAGACCAACGTGTGCACCTACGCCGAGATTCCGCTGCCCGTTCCCGACGACCGCACCGAGCCCTATCCCATCGGGGTCACCTGCTCGCACCTGGCCTCGCGCGTGGTGGACGCGGAAGGCCGCGACGTGCCGGCGGGAGCGGAGGGGGAGCTGGTGATCGCCGGCCCCGGCATCATGTCCGGCTACTGGAACCTCCCGGAACGGAATGTCCAGGCGTTCCTGGTGGACGACGCGGGCCGGCGCTGGTATCGCACCGGCGACCTGGTGGTCGAGACCGGGGGCGGAGTGTACCGCTTCCACGGGCGGCGCGATCGGATGGTCAAGCGGCGGGGCTACCGGATCGAGCTGGGCGAGATCGAGGCCGGACTCGCCGGGCACCCGGCGATCCGGGAGGTGGCGGTGGTGGCGGTGCCTGACGAGGCCTCCGGGGTCCGGATCACCGCGTTTCTCTCCTGCCGCGACGCGGTCCGGCCCACGATCATCGAGCTCAAGCGGTTCTGTCTCGAGCGGCTCCCGCGCTACATGGCGCCGGACCAGTTCCGGTTTCTCGCGGCGCTGCCGCGGACCGCGACGGACAAGGTCGACTACCAGGCCCTGAAGGCCGAGCCGTGATCGAAGACGAGGCCCTGAACCCCGCCTCGGGCCGCGTGGCCCGCAACTTTTTCGCGCTCGGGCTGGGCGAGGCCCTGGCCCGGCTGGTCGCCTTCGCGGCCACGGTCTATGCCGCCCGCGCCCTGGGCCCGGCCGGCTTCGGCATGATCGGGGTCGCCACCGCGGTCATGCTCTACCTCAACCGGGTGGCCGATGGCGGCTTCGACCTGGGGCTCGGCGTCCGCGAGATCGCCGCCGATCCCCGGTTCCTCGAACGGGCGGCCCCCGCAGTGCTCGCCGCGAGGCAGCTCGCCGCCCTGGGGTTGGCCCTGGGGGCCGCGGGCGTCGGGTTCCTGGTGCTCCCCGCGCCCGACGACGCCGTGCTCGCCGTGTACGCCTTCACGCTGCTGGCCGTCGGAGCCGGAACCCGCTGGGTCCATCTGGGGTTCGAGCGGAGCCGCCGCGCGGCGCTCGGCATGCTGGCCGGACAGGCGCTCATGGCCGCCCTGGTCCTGCTCCTCGTCCGAGGTCCCGGCGACGTGGCCGCCGTGGCCCAGGCCCAGGTGGCCGGCGACCTCGCCGGCGCCCTGCTGCTCTTCCTCTGGCTCGGGCCCGCGGTGCGGCGGCTCCCCGCCCGTCTCTCCCTCGAGGTGCTCGAGCCTCTGCTGCGGCGCGGGGCCTCCCTCGTGGCGAGCGCACTGGTGGGACTCGTGATCTACAACGCGAGCTTCCTCTTTCTGCGGGGGCTCCACGGCGCGCCGTCGGTGGGATACTACGCCGCCGGGTACGCGCTGGTCACCTTCTTTCTCAATCTCGGGACCGCCTACAGTCTGAGTCTGCTGCCCTCGCTCACCCGCCTTCGCGCGACCCCGGCCGGCCGGCAGGGCCTGTATCACGCCTCGCTGGCGCAGGTCTTCGCCGTGGGGTTGCCGGTCGCGGTGGGAGGAACGCTCCTCGCAGGCCCGATCGTCTCCCTGCTCTACGGACCGGACTATGCGCCGGCCGGCCTGCCGTTCGCGCTCCTGGTCTGGTCCATCCCGCTCTGCCTCGCGCGCGACGTGCCGATCATGGCGCTGCTCGCCGAGGGGCGGGAACGGGCCGTCTTCCGCCTCACCGCCCTGGCGGCGGTGGTGAGCACGCTCCTCAATCTGGCCCTCATTCCGCGGTTCGGTCTCCTGGGCGCGGCGCTCGCCACCATCCTCACCGAAACCGGCCGGCTCGGCTTCGCGCTCGGCGCCGCCCGCCGCCTGGGCTACGAACTCCCGGGACTGCGCCGGTTCGCCCGGGCGGCCGGGGCCGGGGTGTTGATGGCGGTTCTGCTCCAGCTCCTCGGCCCCCGGTCCCTGCTCCTTGCCGTCCCCCTGGGCGCCGCCGGCTACGGGCTCGGGCTCCTGGCGCTGGGCGGACTGCGGCTGCGTCGCGGCGCGCCGCCGATGCTCTCGGTGTAGCGGCATGACGGCATGGCGATTGCTTGGGACGAAGACCGTGCGCGAGGTGAGCGGCCCCGGGCGGCAGCACTCGCCGGGCGATCTCCGCGCGCCCCCCGTGAGGCCAGCCCGTCTATCCGCCCGGCGCCGGAGTTTGCCGTGACCGAACCGCCTCTCGCGGCCCCGCCCCGCGAGCGCCCCCGGCGGGGCGACACGATGAATCGCTTCGAGGTGAAATACTTCGTGGCGACGAAGGCGGTGCCCGCGCTCCTGGCCGAGATCGCCGAGTATACCCGGCCCGACCCGCACGCCGACCCGGAACGCGGCTACCAGGTCTATTCGGTGTACTGGGATACGCCCGACTGGGCCTTCTTCTGGGAGAAGATCGAGGGGGTGAAGTACCGCCGGAAGCTCCGGTTCCGCCGCTACGGGGGCTCGCCCGAGGTCTTTGTGGAGGTGAAGCAGCGCGAAGATCGCACGCTGCACAAGCGCCGGCTCCGCTGGCCGGCCGACCGCGTGCTCGCCGTCTTCGGCGACGGGAGCCGGGGGGTGGACTGGGAGGCGCTGGCCGGGGATCCGGTGGCCACCGAAGTGGCGCTCATGATCGAACGGTACCGGCTCCGGCCCCGCATGGCGATCACCTATCGCCGGCGCCCGCTGTTCGGCGCCTTCGACCCCGAGCTCCGGGTCACGTTCGACGGGCGGATCCAGTATCATCCGGCCCACTTCGACCTCAGCCGGCCGTTCGAGGTGGGGCGCTATGTGCTGGACCCCCGCGTGACGGTGCTGGAGGTGAAGTACGACCACCGGGCCCCGGTGTGGCTCACCAAGACCGTCTGCCGGCACGGGCTCAAGATCGTCCGGATGTCCAAGTACTGTTCGGCGGTGGACCGGTACTATTTCGGCGGCCAGAACACCTGACGCCGACTCACGGAAGGAGGATGCGTGGACCAGTTCCTGACCCAGGCCGCAGGCGGCGATAGCTTTGGCTCCGGCGAGGTGTTCGTGGCCCTCGCGCTGAGCCTGGTGCTCTGCCTGATCACCGCGTACTTCTACCGCCAGTCGCACCGCGGACTCTCCTACTCGGTCTCCTTCGTCCATGCGATGATCATCATGGGCGTCACGGTGTCGGTGATCATGCTGATCATCGGCAGCAACATCGCCCGGGCGTTCACGCTGGTGGGCGCGCTCTCCATCATCCGGTTCCGGAACCCGGTCAAGGATTCCCGCGACGTGGCGTTCATCTTCGTCACCATGGCGATCGGGATGGCGGTGGGGACCGGCTTCTACGTCACCGCGGTGGTCTTCACGCTGTTCATGGCGGCGGTGGCCTACGCCCTCACCCGGTTGGGCGTCGGGAGCACCGCGCAGCGGGAGGTGCTGCTCAAGCTGCACGTCCCGGCCTCGCTCGACTACCACACGGCGTTCAACGAGGTCTTCTACCGCAACCTCCGCGAGCACGCCCTGCTCAGCGTGGAGTCGCTGGACGGCGGGGCCCGGCACGAACTGGTCTACTCGGTGGAGTTCAAGCCGGGCGTGAGCGAGAGCGCCTTCCTGGGCGAGCTGCGGCCGCTCACCCAGGGCCGCAAGGTGGCCTTGCTCACGGGCCAGGAGAACATTGACGTGTGAGCGGGGTCCTGTGAACGAGCCGCCGCCGGGCGCCCGGTTTCTGGCCTGGTTCCGCCGGCACGAACGTGCCCTGACCGCCGGCTATCTCGCCGCGGCGGGCCTCGCGCTCGCGGTGCTCGCCTTCGCTCCGGCCCGTGTGGCCCTGCTCGGGCGGCTGGAGCGCGCCGCGCGGTGGTGGGACGACCGCTGGACCCGGCGACTCGGCCGCGCGGAGGCCCTGGTGCAGGCGGGCCGCTGGGACCAGGCCGCCGCCTATCTGGAGCGGCTGGACCGGGTGTTCCCCGCGCAGAACGTCCGCCACGGCCGCGACAAGGAGCGGGAGCGATTGCTCGAGCTGTTGGGCCGGAGCTACGAAGCCCAGGGACGGCAGGGGCGCGCGATGGAGGCGTATCGGCGCCTCGCCGCCTTCGACTCCCTGAACTATCGGAACCACTTCGTCGAGGCCCAGGGCGCCGCCCGCCTGCTCAGCACCTGGGCCGAGGCGCCCGAGGCGCGGGACGCGTTCAGCCGGGCGCTCGAGCGGTTCCCGAGTCACCTCCCCTCGGTGCGAGGGGTCGTCCGGTACTATCTCGATCGGGGCGAGTTCATCCCGGTGGTCCAGGCCTACGAGCGCTACCTCGACGCGTTTCTCATCCAGCGCGTCACGATCCAGGCCGGGGGCCAGACCGCCGTGGTGCCGGTGCTCATTGACGGGCTGCCCCATACGGTCCGGGCGGTCTTGCCGGCGCCCCTGGACACCGCTGGCCCGCTGGCGATCGCCACGGGCGGGTTCCCGTTTCGCGTGGAAGGCCTGCTCGCGCGCCCGGCGCCCCGGGTGGGCGAGGCGGAGCCCGCCGAGCCCCGCGAGCTGGACCCGGGCCGCTGGGACCTCGAACAGGTGGCCGCCGAATCCGGCGGCGTGTTCCGGCCGCTCGCCGAGGCGGGCCTGATCCGGAGCCGGGCGCCGCTCCCAGCCGGCACCGTGGAACTGGGGCTCACGCTCCGGCTCTACAAGCCGGTGGACCGCGACCTCTGGGCCGGGGTGGTCCGGAGCTATCGCAACCTGCTCGAGGAGCGCGGGCTCGCGGCCGCCGCGGCTCGCACCGCGGCGCTCCCCACGGCGGAGGAGGCCGACCAGGTGATCGCCTGGCTGGTCCGCCCCCGCGACGAACCGGTGGCGCCTGATGAGTAGCCCGGCCGGCACCCTGGAGCGACCGCGAGCCGCCGCGGTCCTGTCCTGGCCGGCCCGGCTCTGGCGGGCGCTCCGGTTCCGGGACGCGGTGGCGCTCACCGCGATCCCGCTCGTCGCCGCCGCCCTGCTCCTCGGCGACGCCGTCTGGCGGTACAGCCGGATTCACCAGTTCGACGACTGGTGGTCGCGCTCCCAGACCCTCCCGGGCACCTTGAGCGCCCGCCTGCGCGCGCTCCTCGCCCTGCCCGCCGCCACCCGGCTCCGGCAGCGCTTCGATCCCGCGGCGCGAGATCCCGGGATCATCCGCCTCCTGGTTCCGGGGAACGCCTGGGATTCGCTGCAGGGCGATCCGCTCGCCCACTGGGGAGAGTGGGTGGACGGCACGCTCGACTACGGCGGCACCACCGTTCCCGTGCGCCTCCGGAAGCGGGGCGACAACAGCATCCACTGGCTCACCGACAAGCGTACCCTGACGATCCGCACGCCGCGAGACCAGTTCTACAAGCGCTTCCGCACCTTCGGTCTCTCGGTCAAGGATGTGCTGCCGGCCTACCTCGCCAACCGCCTGGCCCGCGAGTTCGGGCTGCTCGCGCCGGAAACCGAGGTGGTCCCGGTCTTCCTCAACAACCGGTACTACGGGATGTTCCGGTTCATCGAGGTGCCGGACGAGTCCTTCCTCCGGCCCTTCCTCCGGATGCCGGGCAACATCTATCGCGGCGACCGCGCGGAGCGGGGCGAGGCCTACAAGGGCGTGCCGCGCAATCTGTTCGAGAACCCGTACCTCTGGGACCGGGCGGCGGCGAACGACCGCTGGACCTCGGCCGGCGCGGGGCAGGTGGAACTTCTGCTGCGCGACCTGGCGGGCACCACCTTCGAGGATCACCTCCGGGTCATGGCCCGGCTGGACCGCGAGGAGCTGGGGCGGCTCTTCGCCTACCTCCTGGTGGTCGGCGATCCGTATCACATGGACGGCGTGCACAACCAGCTCCTCTACGAAGACCCGAGTACCCAGCGGCTTCACCCCATCCCCTGGGACGTTCGCTTGCTGGAGCTGGACCGGCCCCAGCACCTGCTCAACGACCTGTTCCGGGCGGCGCTCCGGGACCCCTGGGTGGTGGACCGGGTCAACCGGGAGCTGGCGGCGGCGCTCAGGGACGGTGCGATCGTCCGGGTGGCCGACAGCCTCGCCCGCAGCGCGGAAGGGCGCTACGCGCCCTACTTCGAGTACGACCGGCTGCGCGCGGGACTCGTGCCTGACGTGGGGTCCGCGGATCAGGCGGCGGCCGTCGTCCGGCACAACGCGGAGTGGCTGCGGCGCCGCCTCGACGACGCGCGCCTGGCGATGGCCACCGGATCCGGCCCCGTGACCGTGCTCGATCTCGAGAGCCGGGGCTGGGCGGGGGCCGATCTCCAGGCGATCGTCCTCGAGGGCGGCCGGGAAGTGGGAACCCCCGCCGGGAGGTCCGCCGCCGCGCCGCGGCTCCGCCGCGACGCGAACCTGAACGGGGTGCTGGACGACGGCGACCCGGTGGTCCCGGCGACCTATCAGGAGCGCCGGCTGGTGCTCCGGGATCCGTTCCCGCTCTACGCCGCCTGGAGCACCGAGCAGCCCGGCGTCGCGCCGGGGCGAGTCGCCTATCGCTTTTTCCTCACCGGCCTCGGCTCCGCCCGCGTCGTCCGGGTCGAGGCGGCCAACCGCGTCACCGGCGCGCCGGCCTTCGTGGAGCCATGGGAGCCCGGCGCCCGCCTCCTCCCGGGCAGCGGGTGGCACCCCTGGCAGTATCCGGTCCGCGTGCCGCAGGTCCACCGGTTCGCCGGCACGGTCCATCTCGCGGAAACCCTGCGCATCCCGGCCGGCGACACGGTCCGCATCGCGCCCGGCACCACCTTTCGGCTCGAGCCGGATGTGTCCCTGATCCTCGGCGGTCTGGTCCTCGCGGAGGGCACCGCCGAGCGGCCCATCCGGTTCCTGCCCGCGCGGCGGGGGCGGCCCTGGGGTACGGTGGCGCTGCTCGGTCACGGCGCCGACCACAGCCGGTTCCGGCATGTCGAGTTCGCCGAGGGCGGCGGCGCACTGGTGGACCGGATCGAATACATCGGCATGGTGAACGTGCACCGGGCCGCCGACGTGACGTTCGAGGACGCGGTCTTTCGCGACAACGTCCGGAGCGACGACACCTTCCACGCCCTCCATGCCCGGGTGCTCCTCCGCCGCTGCCACTTTCTCCGCGCCAACTCCGATGCCATCGACTTCGACATCGCCGACGGCGAGATCCGCGACACCCGCATCGAAGGAAGCGGCGGCGACGGGATCGACCTGATGAGCTCCACCCCGCGGATCGTGGATACCTACATCGAGGGGTCGGGCGACAAGGGTATCTCGGTGGGCGAGGCCAGCGCGCCGGTCATATTCAACGTGATCATAGACCGTTGCACCACCGGGATCGAGGTCAAGGACCGGTCGGAGCCCCTGATCCTCAACACCCTGGTCCGGGGCAGCGGCGTCGGCCTCAAGGAGCGGAGCAAGAACTGGCGGTATGGGGGCGGTGGATGGGCCACCGTCGTCAACTCGCGCTTCGAGGGGAATCGCAGGCGTCTCGACCTCGATCCGGCCTCTCGCCTCACCGCTCTGGCCGTCCAGGGGCTCGACAGCCTGACCCCGCCGGTGGATCCCCCCCCCGCCGCGGTGCCCTGGCTGTACGCGCAACACGGCCTGCGCCCCGCCCGCCTCCAGGTGGGTCCGGTGGCGGCCTGGGACAGCGTGCCCGCCCGCGCGCCGATCGAGCGGCAGCGCTTCGAGGACGACTTCCTGGATATCTCGGGCGGCTGGGTGCCGGGCGGCGGCACCACCCGGCTCGAGAAGCGGCGGGATGCGCTGCTCATGCTGGCCGAACGGACCCCTGGCACTGCGGAACGGGCGGTGCGCTGGGATCTCGCCGGCCCCGCCACGGCGGTGCTGGAGGTGGCGGGCAGGGACCTCCGGAGCGCGCGGGTGGTGTTCGTGTCGGATCGCGGCGAGATCGCCCGCGCCTTCGACCCCGGCGACGATCTCGGGGCATTCCGTTTCGTGACCGTGGCGCTGCCCGCGGGGCGGTATTCCGCGGTGCGGCTCGAGGCCACGCCGCGGCCCGGCCTGAGCCACGTCCCCTCTCCCTCCGGACTCTACGTGGTCCGCGCCGGCCGGCTCGACCTCAGGACGCTGGAAGTGGTGCCCGGCGGAGAGGAGCGCCTCGCCTCCCGCGCCCTGCCCCTGGATCGGAGCCGCTGATGCGACGCCGTGCCTCGCCGTTCCCGCTCGCCCTGCTGGCCCTGGTCACCGCCTCGGCCTCGCTCGCCGCCCAGGCCCGGCCGATCCGGTTCGTCGTGCTGGGGCACGTGCGAGGCGACCCCAACGGCCCCAACCCCAGGCTGGCCGAGCTGCTGGATCGGGTCCGCGAGGTGAGGCCCTCCCTGGTTCTCCTCACCGGAGACATGATCTGGGGCGACATGGCGGGGAATCCCTCGGATACCGCGTGGTTGAACCGCGAATGGCGCCACCTCGATTCCTCACTGGCGACCCTCGGCGTACCGGTGCTCCGGGTACCCGGCAACCACGACATCAGCGACCTCGCGAGCCGGGACGTCTATCGGGAGCGCTACGGCCTGCCCCCCCAAGCCGTGACCGCCGGGCGGAACCGCTTCATCCTGCTGAGCAGCGCCTGGATCCCCGCCGACGGCGATACGCGGAAGGCGCCCTACACCCGGCCCCGGGAGCTCGACTCGGTGCAGGTCGCCTTCCTGCGGGCCGAACTGGCCCGACGCGACCGGTACGACCACGTGTTCGTCGCGATGCATCACCTGCTCTGGTGGGAACCCGACAGCTCCCAGTGGTGGCGCGTGGTGCACCCCCTGCTGGTGCGGGGCCGGGTGGACGCGGTCTTTTCCGGCGATTACGGGCCGATGAAGTTCTCGACCCTGTCGCGTGACGGGGTGCGGTACTTCCAGACCTCCATCGAGAACACCCCGGCGCTGGAGATCCTCCGGAACCGGATCGCGAGCCGCCTGCTCTCGAGCCAGTTCGACAACTTCCTCGAAGTGCGGCTGGACGGGGGCGAGCCGGAGTACCGGGTGCACACCGTGGCCGAGATCTCCTCCGGCGAGTTCACGCCGGAGCGATGGAAAGCCATCAACGAGGCTCCCCCCACCCCGGAATCGGCGGGCCGGCGGCTGCTGGCGCTCGTTAGGAGCCCCAGGCGCGTGGCGGTGTTGCTCGTGTTCTCGGGGCTGGTCTTCGCTGCCGGCTGGGCGGCGGGCTCGTGGCGGCGCGCTGGCCGGCCCCG
>DATLXT010000062.1:0-2231 GCA_035575475.1 Gemmatimonadales bacterium
GGGGGCGGCGGCGGCTCGGAAGGAACTGCGGCGCGGAAGGCAGGCGAAGCGCCGCCGCTGAAGGCCGTCGCCCTCCTCACCGACTGGTGGCAGGTTCTGGCCGGCGCGCTGACGTTCGCGCTGTCGGTCGCCGCCTCGGGCCATGCCATCCTCTACAAACGCGACAGCCGGGCCGCCGTGGGCTGGGTCGGGCTCATCTGGCTGGCCCCGGTCGTGGGCGCGGCGCTCTACGCCCTGCTGGGCGTCAACCGCATTCAGCGGCGCGCGGCCGAGCAACGGGCCCTGCGGCCGGGCTCGGGCGTCTTCGAACGCCCGGCCCCGCCCGGCCCGCCGGCCCAGCTCCCGGCCGAGGCGGCGCATCTCGCGCCGCTCGCCGAGCTGGTGCAGCGGCTCACCGCGCGCCCCCTCACCGGCGGCAACGCGGTCACGCCGCTGGTGAACGGCGACGCCGCCTATCCGGCCATGCTCGCGGCGATCGATGCGGGCCAGCGCACCATCGGGCTCAGCACCTACATCTTCGACAACGACGCCGTCGGCCGGACCTTCCTCGACGCCCTGGAGCGGGCCCGCCACCGCGGGGTCGAAGTCCGCGTGCTGATCGACGCGGTGGGCGCCCGCTACTCCTGGCCGCCCATCTTCCGCGCCCTGCGCGCGCGGGGGATCGCCGCCGCGGCGTTCGGGCGCACGCTCCTGCCCTGGCGCATGCCGTATCTCAACCTGCGGAACCACCGGAAGCTCCTCGTGGTGGACGGCCAGGTGGGCTTCACCGGCGGCATGAACATCCGGGCCGGGCATCTCCTGGCGAGCCGCCCCCGGCACCCGGTGCAGGACCTCCACTTCCGGCTGGAGGGCCCGGTGGTGCGGCACCTGGTGCAGGCGTTCGCCGACGATTGGAGCTTCACGACGGAGGAGACCCTCGAAGGCGAGGCCTGGTTCCCCGACCTCCGTCCGGCCGGCCCGGTGCTGGCCCGCGGGCTCACCGACGGGCCCGACGAGGACTTCGAGAAAGCGCGCTTCACCCGCCTGGGCGCGCTGGCGTGCGCCCGCGAAGAGGTGCGCATCGTGACGCCCTACTTCCTGCCGGACGCGGGGCTGGTGAGCGAACTGGGGGTCACCGCGATGCGGGGCGTACGGGTCGAGATTCTCCTGCCGGCGGTCAACAATCTGGCGCTGGTCCAGTGGGCGTCCACCGCCGAGCTGTGGCAGGTGCTGGGGCGGGGGTGTCTGGTTTACTACACGCCGCCGCCCTTCGACCACACCAAACTCCTGCTGGTGGACCGGGTCTGGGCGCTCATCGGCTCCTCCAACTGGGACCCCCGGAGCCTGCGGCTCAACTTCGAGTTCGACGTCGAGTGCTACGATGCGGCCCTGGCGAAGCAGCTGAACCGGCTGGTGGAAACCAAGCTCGCGGGAGCCCGGCCGGTCACGCTGGAAGAGGTGAACGGCCGGAGCCTGCCGATCAAGCTGCGGGACGGGGTGGCCAGGCTGGCGGGGCCGTATCTCTAGATCGGAAGTGAATTTCCCACAACGGGTTAGGGCGTAGCCCCTCCCCCCCTTTCCGACGCCTTCCGCCTCTCCTATCTTCGGGATATCTTCGGGTCGCAGATTCCATGACCATCCTCACCAGCGAGCACGCGGTCTGTGTGTGGGTCCCTCTGTTCCCTCTGCGGTGCGAGGAGGCTCGGCGCCCGGAGCTGGGGGGGCGGCCGCTGGGCCTGCTCGCTCCCGACGACCCGAAGCGGCTCTGGCAGGTGGGGCCCCGGGCCCGCCGGGCGGGAGTCCGGCCCGGGATGACGGTGAGCCGGGCGATCGGCCTCTGCCCCGCGCTCGTCCTGCTCGAGCCGGACCCGGTTTACTACGACGAGCGGTTCGCCGGGCTGCTGCTCGCGCTTCACGACGTGAGCCCGGTCGTAGAGCCGGTGGAGCTGGGGCGGGCGTTCGTCGGTGTCGACGGGCTGGAGGGGCTGTATGGGGAGCCCGGGCGAGTCATGGAGGCAATCCAATGCGGGGTGCGGAACGCGGAATGCGGCATTGACACACGAGCTTCGACAGCGTCTTCAGCCTCCGATCGAACGCCGTCAATCCATTCCGCATGCCGCATGCCGCACTCCGGATTCAGGCTGGGGTGGGGCCGCGGGAAGTTCGTTTCCTGGGTCGCCGCCAGCCGGGCGAGACCGGGCTCGCCCGTCGTCGTGAAGGCCGGGAGGGAGGGGCGGTTCTTGGCGTCTCAG
>DATLXT010000063.1:0-11454 GCA_035575475.1 Gemmatimonadales bacterium
GGTAGACCGGGCCCGCCGCGCCGGCGTCGTGCTGGAGCAGGCCGCTGGTGGCCAGCGCCACGGCGGCGACGATGGTGACGATCCCAAACCGCTCACGCTTCATCTCACGCCTCGCATCGAAAGTGCGGTCACCCGGGCGACTTCCCGCCACGCGGCCTGTTGCACCGCCTTCCGGGACTGCGTGGCGTCGAGATGCACGACGCCCGGTCCCCGAGCGGCGAGATACTCCCCGCGTACCCGCTCGTGAAACGCGTCATCCTGGCGCTCGAACCGATCCCCCCGATCCCCTCCCTTGCCGGCCCTCCGCTGGCGCTCCCGCCCTACCGCCACCGGGACGTCGAGCACCAGCGTCAGGTCGGGGGCCAACCCGCCGGTGGCCAACCGGAGCGCCGCCTCCACATCATGGCGCGGCAGGCCCCGCCCCGCTACCTGGTAGGCCAGCGTCGAGAGATCGAAGCGGTCGGCCAGAACGATCTGGCCCTCCACGAGCGCGGGGCGGATGACCCGGGCCACCAGGTCCGCCCGGGCGGCCAGGATGAGAAACAGTTCGGCCGTGTCCGACATCTCGTGCCGGGACTTGAGCGCGAGCTTTCGCGCCGCTTCGGCGACGGGGGTCCCGCCCGGTTCCCGCACCGTCAGCACCGGGCGCCCCTGGGCCCGGAGCTGCGCGGCCAACCACCGCACCAGGGTGGACTTTCCCGCCCCCTCCGGACCCTCGACCACTATGAACACCCGCCGCCGCTCCCCTCCATGACCGCCGTCACCGGCTGGCCCCCGGGGGGCCTACCCCAGCGTGATGATCGGACTCGCCGACCCCTTCTTGACGCCGTCGGCGATTTGGGCGTTCACCTTGAGCATCAGCTTCTCGAAGTTGGCCTGGGCCGCCACCCACTGCTGATACACCGGATGCGCCTGGAGCGCCCGCACCGCCGCCTCATAGCGCTGAAGTTGATCGGGGGTGGGTTCCCGGCCCTCGCGGCCGCCGCGCTCGATCTCCTCGTCCAGCGCGCGCACCTGCTCGAGCAGGGCCCGGCATTCGGCGTCGCCCTTCAGCCGGTCTTCGGCCCGGCCCAGGGCCTTGAACTCCTCGGTTTGCCCCAGCAGCCGGCCCAGTTCCTGCGCTTTCTGATCGATCACCCCGCCTCCGCTGCGACGGCGAGCGCGTAGCGCGGCCGCCCGAAAAGGTCCTCGCGGACCGCGACTCTCTGCCAGCCCGCCTCCCGAGCCAGCGCGGCCACCGCCTCAGCGCGCCGCTCGTCTATCTCCAGCGCCAGCAGACCGCCGGGCGCGAGCACGGCGCGGGCTCCCGCGATGAGCGCCCGCGTCGCGTCCAGCCCGTCCGCGCCGCTCACCAGCGCCTCCCGCGGCTCGAACTCGCGCACCGCCGGCTCCAGGCTCGCGTACTCTGCCTCGGTGAGGTACGGTGGGTTCGCCACGATCACCCGACACCGCTCCCCGGCGAGCGGAGCCAGGAGGTCGCCTTCCCGCACCTCGACGGGCACCCGGGGCCGCAACCTCGCCACATTCTCGCGGGCCAGCGCGGCGGCCGCCGGTGAGCGCTCGACGGCGATCACCCGCTCGAACCGGCCTTCGGTCGCCAGCGCCAGCGCGATGCAGCCGCACCCGGTCCCCACATCGGCCGCCACGCCCCAGCCTTCCCCTCCGGGGCCGTGCCGGTCCCGGCACCACTGGAGCACCAGCTCCACGAGTCCCTCCGTCTCCGGTCGCGGGATCAGGGCACGCCGATCCAGCGCGAGGTCCAGGTGACGGAAGCTCACCCGGCCCACGGCGTAGGCGAAGGGGACCCCGCTGGCGCGCCGTGCCACCGCGTCCCAGAACCGGGCGGCGAGCTCGGCCGGTGGGGGCTGCTCACGCACCAGCCAGACGTCGCCGGGCTTCACGCCCTGGACCGCCGCCCAGAGCGCCACCGCCTCGCGGCGCGATGAGCCGAGCCCGGCCCGCTCCAGCCGCGCCGCGGCCTCGTCCAGCACCTGCGCGATCGAGGAGCGGCGCCCCGTCTCAAGCACTCAGCCGTTCCTTTTCCCCGGTCAACTTGAGCGCCGTGATCAGCTCGTCGAGCCTGCCGTCCAGCACCTCGGCCAGGTTGTGCGAGGTGAAGTGGATGCGGTGATCGGTGACCCGGTTCTGCGGGAAGTTGTAGGTACGGATCTTGGCCGATCGGTCGCCCGTCCCCACCTGGGCCCGGCGTTCCCGGGCCCGGGCCGCTTCCTGCTCGGCGATCATGCGGTCGAGCAGGCGGGAGCGCAGGATTTCCAGCGCCTTGATCTTGTTCTGGAGCTGGGACTTCTGATCCTGGCACTTGACCTCGATCCCGGTGGGGAGATGGGTCACGCGGACCGCGCTGTCCGTGGTGTTGACGCTCTGCCCGCCCGGTCCGCCCGAGCGGAACACGTCGATGCGCAGATCCTTCTCGTCGATCGTGACGTCGATCTCCTCGGCCTCGGGCAGCACGGCCACCGTCGCGGTCGAGGTATGGATGCGCCCCTGGGCCTCGGTGACCGGCACCCGCTGGACCCGGTGGACGCCGGACTCGTAGCGCAGGGTCCCGTAGGCCTTGGGCCCGCGCACGGCGAAGATGGCCTCCTTCAGGCCGCCCAGGTTGCCCTCGCTCAGGGACAGCACCTCCACCTGCCAGCCCCGGCGCTCGCAGAACCGGGTGTACATGCGAAACAGATCGGCGGCAAAGAGGGCGGCCTCGTCCCCGCCGGTACCGGCGCGGATCTCCACGATGGCGTCCCGGTCGTCCAGCGGGTCGGTCGGCATCAGGAGCTCGGCCAATTCCCGCTCGAGCCGCTCGATTTCGGGGCGGAGGCGCTCGACGTCCGCCCGGGCCAGCTGGGCCAGCTCCGGGTCCGGATCGTGGGCCATCTCCCTGGCCTGGGCGAGCTCGTCCCGCAGGCGGGTGAGGCGGGTGTGGGTCTGGCGGATGGCCTCGAGTCGCGCGTGCTCGCGCCCGAGCTGCCGCAGTTTGGCCGGGCTCCGCGCGGTTTCGGGGTCGGCCAGCTGGCGGGCCACCTCCTCCGCCCGCGCGAGCGCCTGGCGGAGTCTGGTCTCCACGCGTTAGGCCCGGGCTTTCTCGGCCCCGGTCCCGTACTTCTGGCGGAAGCGCTCCACCCGACCCGCCGTGTCCACCAGCTTCTGCTTGCCGGTGAAGTACGGGTGGCATTTGGCGCAGACTTCGACGTGTATCACGGGCAGGGTCGAGCGGGTGACGAAGTGGTTCCCGCAGGCGCACTGCACCGTAGCCCGCTGATAGTTGGGATGGATCCCGGCTTTCACTGCTCGTGGTCCTAGCTGAAGGTGAATCCGGTCGAAGGGCGGAAATATAAACGCCACAGCTACTTGCCGGCAAGCGGCCGGGCGCCGCTTCGATTGACTTCGGCCGGCCTTAAGCGTAAGCTTGCCCGGTCGTTAGCCCCACGCCCTAGGGGGAAACCGAGTGCCATGACGGCCGCGGCGGTCCTCGAGAAGGTCCCGCTCTTCAGCCAGCTTTCGCCCGCCGAGCTCCAGCACGTGCTCGAGGTGGCGCGGGAGCGCACCTATCCCAAGAACTCCGTCATCCTCTTCGAGGACGATCCCGGGGACGCGCTGTACGTGGTCTCCACGGGTCAGGTCAAGGTCGTGCTCATCGGCGAGGACGGGCGCGAGGTGATTCTCTCGGTGCTGGGGCCCGGCGAGTTCTTCGGCGAGATGGCGCTGATCGACGACGAGCCGCGCTCGGCCCACGTGATCGCGATGGAAGATTCCACGCTCATCGTGCTGCGCCGCGAGGACTTCCAGGGCATCCTGCGGCAGTCTCCCGGCATCGCCCTGGCGCTCTTGCGCGAGCTGTCGCGCCGGCTCCGCCGCATCGACGAAAAGGTCGGCAGCCTGGTGCTGCTCGACGTCAACGGCCGGGTGGCGCAGCTGCTGCTGGACCTGGCCGACGAAGAGGGCGGCGAGCGCATCACCCGGCGGCTCACCCACCACACCATCGCGCAGATGATCGGGTCCAGCCGGGAGACGGTCTCGCGCACCATGCGGGAGTTCGTGGACAAGGGCCTGATCGCGGTCAGCCGCAAGGACATCGTGATTCGGGACCGCCCCGCCCTGGAAGCGGCGGCGGGGCGCTCGTGAGGCGGGTCACGAGCGGGCGGTGAGACGGCAGCTTGTTCTACTTCTCTGATTTTCCATAACTTAGGCGGATTGGCGGCGTGCCCGATCGCATGGCCTACACGGTGACCTTCTGGGGGACCCGGGGTTCCATCCCCACCCCCGGGGCCCACACCGCGCGCTACGGCGGGAACACGCCGTGCGTGGCAGTGGGGGGCGCCGGGAGTCAGCTGGTCATTCTGGATGCGGGGACCGGGATCCGTGCTCTGGGGAACCATCTGGTCGAACGACAGAACGGCGCCGTCAACGCGGAAATCCTCTTGTCCCATGCCCACTGGGACCACATCCAGGGCCTGCCCCACTTCAAGCCCTTCTTCGCGCCCGGCAACAGCGTGCGCATCTGGGGTTCGCGCCAGGGCGGCACCTCGCTCGAGGCCATCCTGCGCCAGCAGATGGATCCCGCCGTCTTCCCGGTGCCGCTCGACGCGCTCTCGGCCCGCCTGACCGTGCAGCACGTGGAGCCGGGCGAGTTCACCATCGGGGGCTTCCGGGTTCGGGCGATGCGCCTGCGGCACCCGGGGACGACGCTGGGGTACCGACTGACGCCGGTGGCGGGCGGGCCGGGCATGGCCTACGTCACCGACAACGAGCTGGGTGAGGGGCCGGATTACGGGACCCCGGCGTCCTGGCGCGACGAGTTCGTGCGGTTCCTGGACGGCGTGGAGCTGCTGATTCACGACGCCATGTACACGCCCGAGGAACTCGTGACCCATCGCGGCTGGGGTCACTCGACCTTCGAGGAGGCCGTGGCGGTGGCGGCGGATGCCGGTGCCCGCCGGCTGGTGCTGTTCCACCACGAGCCCGAGCACGGCGACGACGTGGTGGACGGCCTGCTGGACCAGGCGCGCCGGCTGGCGCACCAGCGTGGCCGGCCGGCGGAAGTGGTGGCCGCCCAGGAAGGGATGACCCTGACTCTCTGACGTGAGGAGTACTCGTATGCGCTCGCGTTCGCTGCCGCTATTGCTGGCCCTGAGCCTCGCCCTGCCGGGCGGCCCGTTGCCGGCCCAGGACACCCGCCCGGGGATCGCCGTCCTCCCCATCACCAACGCCGGGTCCTACGGCCAGGCCAAGGAGGACTTCGACGCCCTGGAACGGGGGCTCGCCGCCATGCTCGTGTCCGAGCTCTCGGCCAACCCGGCGGCGCGGGTGGTCGAGCGCGAGCAGGTCCAGCGGCTGATCGACGAGCAGAACCTCGGGGCTTCGGGTCGAGTGAGCGAAGAGACCGCCGCCCGCATCGGCAAGCTGGTGGGCGCGCGCTACGTCGTGAAGGGGACGTTCGTGGACTTCTACGGCGACTTCCGGCTGGACCTGCACCTGGTGAACGTGGAGACCAGCGAGATCGTGAAGACGGTGAGCGAGAAGATGCGGCGCGATCACCTCTTCGACATCATCAAGAGCGCCGCCCAGCGCCTGATGAAGGAGACCAATCTCCCGCCGCTCTCCCAGAGCACCCAACAGCAGCGGCTCAGCCGCCAGATCCCGACCGAGGCGCTGACGTTCTATTCCAAGGGCCTGCTGTACCAGGACCGCGGCGACCGCGCCCGGGCGGCCGAGATGTTCCAGAAAGCCATTGACATCTTCCCCGAGTACGCCGAGGCCCGGGAAGGGCTCCAGCGGGCGAGGAGCGGGTAACGGGGGAGCGGCGGCGCGCTTGGGGGTTGGCGCACCGAGGCCCCGAGCGGCCCGCTACCAGCCGTGAGATACCTGCTCCTGCACGGACCGGGGTGGCGGCCGGGCGAGCTGGAGGCCGCCTTCGCCGCGAACCACGTCGAGACGCGCGCGATCCGCCTGCCCGCGGAGCTGGGGGTGGAGGAGCGCCCCACGGTGCTGGTGCTCGATCCGGAGAGCCGCGGGTTGTTCCCGGCCGACGTGATCCGGGCGTTCGTGGACACGGGCGGGGCCGTGGTGGCGCTGGGCGCCCCGGGCGAGGCCGACGTGCCGCCGGCCCTCGAAACGGAGCTCCTGTCCGGCTTCGTGGTGCACCCGGTGACGCCCCGCCGGCTGCTGGTGGCGGTGCGGGCGGGCTTCCGCGAGGCCGCGGCCCGGGCGGAGACCGCCCGGGCCCGCACCGAGGCCGCCCAGCGGGCCCGCGAGATCGGCGAGCTCACGCGCATCGGCGTGGCCCTGGGCACCGAGCGCGACGTCCAGTCGCTGCTGGAGCTGATTCTCACCCAGGCCCGCCGCATCACCCAGTCCGACGCCGGCAGCCTCTATCTGGTGGAGATCAACGAGCAGGGGCAGAAGCGTCTGCGGTTCCGGCTGGCGCAAACCTACTCCAAGCCCGACGCCCCGTTCGTCGAGTTCACCATGCCGGTCGACCGCACCAGCCTCGCCGGCTACACGGCCGTCACCGGGGAGCCCCTGGTGATTGACGACGCGTACTTCCTGCCCCCCGACGTCGAGTACACCATCAACCGGTCGTTCGACGAGCGCTACGGCTACCGCAGCAAGTCCATGCTGGTGATCCCCATGAAGGACCACAAGGACGAGGTCATCGGCGTGCTCCAGCTCATCAACCGGAAGCGCCTCCCGGACGCCGTGCTGGCCACGCCGGCCGACGTGGAGGCGCAGGTGGTGCCCTACTCGCGCCGCACGGTCGAACTGGTGACGGCGCTGGCGGGGCAGGCGGCGGTCGCCATCGAGAACAGCCGCCTGTACCAGGACATCGAACGCCTCTTCGAGGGATTCGTGAAGGCCGCCGTGCTCGCGATCGAGCAGCGCGACCCCACCACCTTCGGCCACAGCGGACGGGTGGCCGGCTATACCGTGGGGCTGGCGGAGATCGTGGATCGCGCGGGCGACGGGCGCTACCGCGCCGTCCGGTTCACCCGCGAGCAGATCCGCGAACTGCGCTACGCCGCTCTGCTCCACGACTTCGGAAAGGTCGGGGTCCGGGAGCAGGTCCTGGTGAAGGCCAAGAAGCTCTACCCCCACGACCTGGCGCTCATCCGCCAGCGGCACGCGTTCATTCGCCGGACCGCGGAGCGCGAATTCTGGCGCCGCCGGGCGGAATACCTGGAGCGGCACGGGCCCGAGGGGTACGAGCGCTTCCTGGGAGCGCTCGAGGAGGCCCACCGACGGGAGCTCGCCGACCTCGACCACTTCGTGGACGTGGTGCTGCGCGCCAACGAGCCGTCGGTCCTGCCGGCAGGGGGCTTCGAGGAGCTGGTGCAGCTCTCCCGGCGGGTCTACCAGGATCTCGAAGGCCGGGATCAGCCCTTCCTCACCGACCACGAGCTGAAGTACCTCACCATCCGCCAGGGGAGCCTCGACGACGTCGAGCGGCAGGAGATCGAGAGCCACGTCACCCACACCTGGAAATTCCTCCAGCAGATCCCGTGGACCCGCGAACTCCAGCAGATCCCCGTCATCGCCTACGGGCACCACGAGAAGCTCAACGGACGCGGGTACCCCCGGCGCATCACCGGCGACGCCATTCCGATTCAGACGCGGATGATGACGATCTCGGATATCTATGACGCGCTCACCGCCCAGGATCGGCCCTACAAGCCCGCGGTGTCGCGCGAACGCGCGCTGGA
This sequence comes from Gemmatimonadales bacterium, assembly GCA_035575475.1. GTDB lineage: Bacteria > Gemmatimonadota > Gemmatimonadetes > Gemmatimonadales > GWC2-71-9 > DATLXT01. Next base: position 7,713 of record DATLXT010000063.1, read on the forward strand.
TATCATGGCCGAAGAGGTTCAGGACGGGCAGCTCGACCGCGACCTGTTCCACCTGTTCGTGGAGGGGAAAGTGTTCGAGCGAACCGGGACGTGAGAGCGGACGGGTGATCGGGAAGCCGCGAGGACAACACGGGAGGGCCTGATGACATGGATCTGGGTGGGGCTGCTGGGGCTCACCGGCGGCGTAATCTCGGGCCTGTTCGGGGTGGGGGGCGCGGTCCTGATCGTGCCGGGGCTCGTCCTGCTGGCCCATCTGCCGCCCCACACCGCCCACGGCACCTCGCTCGCCGCGCTCCTCCTGCCGGTCGGCCTCCTGGGCACGCTGGAGTACTACCGGCGGGGCCACGTGAACTTCCCCTACGCGGCCCTGATCGCGTTGGGGCTCTTCCTGGGCGCCTACGTCGGAGCCAAGCTCGCCCTCACGCTTCCCGAGGCGACGCTCCGGCGGCTCTTCGGCGGGTTCCTCCTGCTGGTCTCGCTGAAGCTGTTGCTGTAGGCGGCCTGGGGACCGCCTTGCGCCCCCACCCCCCACCGCCCGGAGTCTCGACCCGCAACCGGTCGCCCGGCCGGAGGCGAGCCACCGCCTTGGCGGCGAGCGGCCGAGCGTTGAGCAGGGTTCGTCCGGGGGCGCCGTCTCCCCCTCCGGCCGCTCCCCGGGGCCGGTGCCGACGGCGCTCGGCCAGCACGCTCACCTCCATCGCCGCCAGGGCCTCGAACTCCCGCACCACCCCGTCTCCCCCGGCCCACCTCCCCCCGCCCCCGCTCCCCCGCCGCAGAGCGTAGCGCCGCACCCGGATCGGACACTCCAGCTCGAGCACCTCGATCGGGGTGTTGCGGGTGTTGGACATGCCGACGTGGACGCCCGACGGCCCCGGCGCGCCCTGCGAGGCCCCCTGCCCGCCGCCAATGGTCTCGTAATAGGTCCAGCCGATCCGGCCCGGCCCGTGGTGCGCTGTCCCACCGCCTCCAAACGTCACGTTGTTCATGGTGCCCTGCCCCTGGGCCGGCACGCGCACGCCGGCTCTGGCGAGCGCGAGAAACACCGTGTCCGCGATGCGCTGCGAGGTTTCCACGTTCCCGGCCGCCACGGCGGCGGGATGCCGGGGATTGAGGAGACAGCCCTCGGGCGCCGTCACCCGCACGGCGCGTCCCACGCCGCCGTTGGTCGGAACGTCGTCCGGCAGGAGGGTCCGCACCACGAGCAGCACGGCCGAGCGCGCCACGGCCAAGGGGCAATTGACGTTCCCCGCCGTCTGCGGAGCCGTGCCGGCGAAGTCCGCGTGCAGCACGCCGTCCTTCACGTCCAGGCGGACCCGAATCGCCAGGTCCCGGTCCTCCACGCCGTCCCCTTCGAGCACGTCCACCGCGCGGGCGTTGCGAACCGGCAGGGTGCCGAGCAGCGCGCGAGTCCGCCGCTCCGCGTACTCCACCAGCTCGCGCGCCGCGGCCCGCACGGTGGACCACCCGTGGCGGGCGGCCAGCGCGCGCAGCCCCTCTCCCCCGCGGACCACCGCCGCCCGCTGGGCCGCCAGGTCGCCGCGGCGCAGGGCGGGCGTGCGCACGTTGGCCAGCAGAATGCGCTCCACCTCGGCGGTCCACCGGACCGGCGGCAGAATGAGCCCTTCGGCGAACAGCTCGCGGGCCCCCGCCGGCATGCTGCCGGGCTGCATGCCACCCACGTCGGAGTGGTGCGCCCGGACCACGCTGTAGGCCCCCACGGCCCCCTCGACCTCCACCGCGCCGATCAGGGTGAGATCGGGAAGGTGCGTTCCTCCCGTGAACGGGTCGTTGACGACGAAGATCTCTCCCGGAGCGGGCGCCGGCTGGAGGCCCCGCACCGCCGCCACGGCCTCGGCCATGGCGCCGAGGTGGACGGGAATGTGGGCGGCCTGCGCGATCATTTCCCCGTCGGCGTCGAAGAGCGCCGCCGAGCAGTCGCGCCGCTCCCGGATGTTGGGGGAAAGGGCGGAATGGATGAGCACCAGGCCCATCTCCTCGGCGATCGAGGCGAAGGCGTGCGCCATCACCTCGAGACCGACCGCGTCGAGCGCGAGCGCTCCGGGACGGGTCATGTCGCCTCTCGCACCGCGACCACGGCCCCCGAACCGTGGACTCGGCCGCTCCAGCCGGGCTCGATCAGGCCGGTCGCGTCGGGTCCGGCCAGAATCGCCGGCCCCCGGAGCACCAAGCCTTCCGGCAGCTCACCGAGGGGCCAAACTTCCGCAACGCCTTCGCGCCGGTCGCGGCCGCGCAGGACGATGCGCCGACGACCGGGGGTGGGCAGTCCGACTCCGCCGCGCGGGGCGATCCGCGCCGTGGCCGCGACGGACCGCAGCGCCACGACGCGCAGGTTCACCACCTCGACCGCGAGCGTCGGGTCGGCGTGGCCGTGCCGCCGCCGGTGGGCCTCGAGAAACGCCCGGCCCAGCGCCGCAGGGTCCGGATCGTCCGCGGGCACGGTGATTTCGTAGCCCTGCCCCGCGAAGCGGCAATCCGCGAACCGGCCCGGCCGGCTTTCCGGGAGCGCCCGCGCCGCCTCCTGGAGGAGCGGCTGGAAGCCCCGCTCCAGCGCTCCCGGATCGAGACCCTCGAGCGGCCGGTGGAAGCCCGCCACCACGTCAACGCGCTCCGGCGCCACCGCGAGCCCCAGGGCGCTCAGCACGCCGGGGTGGGGCGGAATCACGATGGTGCCCATCCCCAGCGCCTCGGCCAGGGCGCAGCCGAAGAGCGGCCCGGCGCCGCCGAACGGCACCAGGGCCATGCGGCGCGGGTCCACGCCGCGCGCCACGCTCACGCGCTTCAGCGCCCGCGCCATCACGGCCACGGCCACCTCCACGATGCCGACCGCCACGCCGCAGGGGTCGCGCCCCAGGGGCCCGGCGAGCGATGCGATCGCCCGCTCCGCCGCCGTCCGATCGAGCCGCACCTCGTCGGCCAGCGCATGCCCGGGGTCGAGCCACCCCAGCACGAGACACGCGTCGGTAACGGTCGGCCGGGTGCCCCCCCGGCCGTAGCAGGCGGGCCCCGGCACCGCGCCCGCGCTCTCCGGCCCCACCTTGAGCGCGCCGCCTTCGTCCACGCTCGCAATGCTCCCGCCGCCTGCGCTCACGGTCTCGATCAAGACCCCGGGGAGGGCGATCGGGATGCCGGCCACGGCGCTCGTGCCTTCCGAGATCGCGACCCCCCCGGTGACCAGGCTCGCGTCGGCGCTGGTGCCACCCATGTCCAGCGTGAGGAGCTCGCCCTGCCCCACCGCCTCCCCCAAGAGCCGGGCCCCGACCACCCCGCCCACCGGACCCGACAGTGCCAGCGCCGCACTGCGCTGGCGCGCGGCCTCGACGCCAAGCGTGCCGCCGCTCGACGTCATGATGCGCAGGACGCCGATGCCACGGGCGCGCGCCTGGGCGGCCGCGCGCCCCAGATAGGCCGCCACCCGGGGCCGGAGATACGCCTCGGCCACCGTGGTGCTGGTGCGCTCATACTCCCGGAACACCCGCAGCACTTCGTGACTCGCCACGACCGGGACCCCGGCGAGCGCGGCGCGCAACGCCCGAACCACCCGCCGTTCATGCTCAGGATGCAGGAACGCGAAGAGAAAGGACACGGCCGCCGCCTCCGGCCGAAGCCGGCGCACCGCCCGCACCACCCGCATGATCTCCCGCTGGGCCAGGCGCCGGACCACGCCCTCGGGGCCCATGCGCTCGCCCACCCCGACCACGCGGTCGCGACTCACCAGCGGCGG
>DATLXT010000064.1:0-2424 GCA_035575475.1 Gemmatimonadales bacterium
ACACCGCCGGCGTGGCGGGGCGGCAGCCGGTGCATCTCACCGCCGCGCAGGCCCGCGCCATCGGCGTCACGTTCGCCGTAGTGGAGCGCGGCCCCCTGGCCCGCACGGTGCGCACCGTGGGGCAGGTGGTGCCGGCCGAGCCCGCGCTCGCCGAGGTCACCAGCAAGATCGACGGCTTCGTGGAGGAGCTGTTCGTGGACGCCACCGGGATCGCGGTGCGCCGCGGCCAGCCCCTGCTCACCCTGTACAGTCCCATGCTGGTGGCCGCGCAGGAGGAGCTCCTGGCCGCCCGGCGGCTGGCCGCCTCGGTGGACTCGACCGACGCCGAGGCCTGGCGCAACGCTCAGTCCCTGGTGGAGGCCTCGCGTCGCCGGCTGGCGTACTGGGACATCTCGGCCGACCAGATCGAGCGGCTCGAGCGGACGGGGGCGGTGACCAAGACGCTCGTGCTCCGCGCCCCCTTCGACGGGGTGGTGCTGGAGAAGATGGTGGTCGCGGGGCAGGCGGTGATGCCGGGGATGAAGCTCTACCGGATCGCCGATCTCTCGACGGTGTGGGTCGAGGGGGCCGTGTTCGAGCAGGACCTCGAGTTCGTGCGGGTGGGCGCGCCGGTGCGGGCCGAGCTCGCGGCCTATCCCGGCCGCGCCTTCCAGGGCCGGGTGAACTTCCTGTGGCCTACGGTGGACCCCGAGAGCCGGAGCGCCCGCCTGCGGGTGGCGTTCGCCAACCCGGAGGGCCGGCTCAAGCCCGGCATGTATGCCACGCTGTTTCTGGAGGCGGTGATCGGCCGGGACGTCTTGAGCGTGCCGGCCGAGGCGGTGGTGATGACCGGCGAGCGCAACCTCGTCTTCGTGGTGGGGCCCGAGGGCACCCTGGAGCCGCGGGAGATCGTCCTCGGCGCCCGCGCCGGCGAACGCTTCCAGGTGCTCGAGGGGCTGGCCGCGGGCGATCGCATCGTGGCCTCGGCCAACTTCCTGGTGGACGCCGAGTCGCGCCTGGCCACGAGCGGCGGTATGCCCGGAATGCCGGGGATGCCGGAGCGGAAGCCATGATCGCCAACGTCATCGCCTGGTCGCTCGAGAACCGGTTCCTGGTCGGCCTCGGCACCCTGGCCCTGGTGCTGGGCGGCGTCTGGGCCATCGCCACGACGCCGATCGACGCCCTTCCCGACCTCTCCGACGTGCAGGTCGTGATCCAAACCGAGTTCAGCGAGCAGGCGCCGCAGATCGTCGAGGACCAGGTCACCTATCCCATCGCCTCCGAGATGCTCAAGGTGCCCGGCTCCCGCGTAGTCCGCGGATTCTCCTTCTTCGGGCTGTCGCTGGTCTACGTGCTGTTCGAGGACGGGACCGATCTCTACTGGGCGCGCTCGCGCGTGCTCGAGTACCTGAACGGCCTGCGACAGCGCCTCCCCGCGGGGGTCGAGCCCACCCTCGGCCCGGACGCCACCGGCGTCGGGTGGGTGTTCGAGTACGTGCTCGAGAGCGACTCGTTGAATCTCGCCGAGCTGCGGAGCCTCCAGGACTGGTACCTCCGCTACCAGCTCACCGCCATCCCCGGCGTCTCCGAGGTGGCGAGCCTGGGCGGCTACGTGAAGCAGTACCAGGTCGAGGTCGATCCGGCGCGGCTGCGCGCGTTCCGCATGCCGGTGATGCGGGTCGTGGAAGCCATCGGGGCGCACAACGCGGACGTGGGCGCGCGGGTGATCGAGATGGGCGGTCGCGAGTACATGATCCGCGGGCTGGGGTACCTGCGCAGCGTTCGGGAGATCGAGAACGTGGCCGTCGGCGCCACGATGGACGGGACGCCGATCCGCGTCGGCGACGTGGCGACCGTGCAGGTGGGCCCGGCGCCGCGGCGCGGGGCCGCCGACCTGAACGGCCGAGGCGAGGTCGTGGCGGGGATCGTGATCATGCGGTTCGGCAGCGACGCCCTGAAGACGCTCGAGGCGATCAAGCAACGGATCGCCGAGATCCAGCGGACGCTCCCTGCCGACGTCCGCCTGGTGCCGGTGTACGACCGGTCCGACCTGATCCACCGGGCGATCAACACCCTCAACCGTACGCTGGTCGAGGAATCGGTGATCGTCGCGCTGGTGTCGGTGCTCTTCCTGCTCCACTTCCGTTCGGCCCTCGTGGCCATCGTCACGCTGCCGTTGGGGATCCTCATCTCGTTTCTGGTGATGCGGTGGATCGGCGTGGGGGCGAACATCATGAGCCTCGGCGGGATCGCCATCGCCATCGGCGCCATGGTGGACGCCGCGGTGGTGATGATCGAGAATGCGCACAAGAAGCTGGAAACCTGGCGCCACGCCGCGCCGCGCGAAGGGCAGCCCACACTCCTGCGCCGAGAGCCTTCGGCGCGGGAGCGCTTCGAGCTGATCGCGCAGGCGGCGGCCGAAGTCGGTCCGGCGCTGTTCTTCAG
>DATLXT010000065.1:0-9314 GCA_035575475.1 Gemmatimonadales bacterium
CCGAGCTCTGGGCCGAGGTGCGCCACGCGGTGGAACGCGAGATGGCGGTCCGGCTGGCGGACGTGCTGGTCCGGCGGCTGCATCTCTTCCACGAGACGCGCGACCACGGGGCCGCAGTCGCCGCCGCCGTGGCGAGCTTCATGGCGCGGGTGCTGGACTGGGACGAGGCGCGGGAGGCGGGAGAGGTGGCGGCGTACCAGGCGACGATCAAACGGGCGAAACCCTGACCCGCCGCCCGAGGTCCGGCCCGCCGCTCTAGGTCCACCCCCGCAAACTCCTCACGAAGTCGTGCAGGACCAGGAACTTCTCGAACAGCACCACCCCCTTGCGCTTGCGCCCGAACTCCCCGAACAGCTCCCGCAGCCGGCCCCGGCGCGCCACGTAGAAGCGGAAGGTCTCGGCGAAGTCCTCCTGGGGGTGGGTGGCCGCGTACTGGCTCACGTAGTCGGGGAGCGTGGTGGCCACCCGGCGCCGCTCGAAGTCCACCCAGTGCTCGTCCGCCACCCGGTAGGCCTTCCGGACCTCCCCGAAGGCCCGGCGGAACCGCCCGGTTCGGGTCCAGGACCAGTGATGATAAAGAAAGGAATGGCCCAGCTCGTGGAGAATGAGCCCGGTGAGCATGTTCCAGGACACCTCGTCCCGTCGCCGCTTGCCCACGACGTAGCGCCGGTCCACCTCGATCACCTTGGGGGCATCGGGGTCCACGCCCGACACACCGGGCCGCAGGATGACCCGGTAGTTCCAGTCCTTGATCCGGGACACCACGAGCAGGCGCCGCACCCGGCGTAACGCGCGGGGGATCAGGTCCCGGCCGGTGGCGTCCCGGCCGCACCAGGGGCAGGTGTCCATCCAGTCGTCCACGCCCCGGTCGCAGTGGGGACAAAGATTCTGGAAGCGGTCATAGTCCCAATGCTGGGGCCGGCCGCACCAGGGGCAGAACTGCATCGGGTACATGAGCCCGCCGCGGCAACGCCGGCAGCGGGTCTCGAACTTGAAGCCCTTGGGGGCCTTGAGCGGCTCCGGGCTCGAGCTCTCGTCCTGGATGTTCTTGCCGCACCAGGGACAGAACGAGTGGCGGTCCGACACCATCCAGCGGCAGTAGCGGCACTCCGCCCCCGTGACCTTCTGGGTGTCGCGCCACTCCAGCCGGCGGGCGCAGTTGGGGCAGAAATACCAGAACCGCTCCAGCTCGTAGCGGCAGCTGGGGCAGCGGAGCTCGGGTCGGGGGATCTCGCGGCGTCCCATGGGACTCATTCCCTACCGCGCCATGGCCTCATCCACGATCCTTTGTATGAAGTCCGCATACTTGAGCCCCGCCTTCTCGGCCGCGTTGGCGAACTCGTGGCCGAAGGAGATGAACGGGTTGGGGTTCACCTCCAGCACGTACACTTCCAGGTCGTGCGTCAGGCGCACGTCGATGCGGCCGTAGTCCTGGAGCCAGAGCGCATGAAACGCCGTCTCGCAGGTCTCCCGGATGCGCGCCAGCACCGGCTCGGGGAGGCGGCGCGCGAACCGGCTCTTGATACCGTGCCGCTCCCGGTATTCCTCGTCCCACTTGGCCTTGTAGGTCGCGATCCGGCGCTCCGCTTTGGACAGCTTCCCGAAGTGCAGCTCCACGATGGGGAGCAGGGTCAGCTCGTCGTTGCCGAGCAGCGCCACGTAGAGCTCCCGACCCTCGATCAGTTCTTCGGCGATCGCGGCCTGGTGGAAGCTGTCGTGGATGAACGCTACCCGCTCGGCCAGGCCGGCATCGTCGGTCACGACCGACGACTGCGCGATGCCCACCGAGGCGTCTTCCAGCAGGGGCTTCACGATCAGGGGATAGCGCAGGGCCGAGGGCCGGAGCAGCGGCTCCCCGGGATGGAAGGTGGCGAACTCCGGGACGCGGATGCCGTGGTAGGCCAGGATCTTCTTGCTCATGGATTTGTTGCGGGCCACCAGCAGCGCCGTAGGCGGCGATCCGGTATAGCGGTAGCCGTGCATTTCCAGCACCGCCGCCACGGCGTACTCGTAGTGGGAATCGCCGCGGAAGCCCTCACAGCAGTTGAAGACCAGGTCGGGCCCGAACGCGGCCAGGCGGTCCACCAGCTGGCGGATGTCGTCCCGAATGCCGATCAGCCGGACCTCGTGCCCCTTCTCCATGAGGGCCTCGGCCACCTCGTACTCGGCCTCGTCCACTCCGGCCTCGATCTCGCGCCGGTAGTCCGCATCCTCCCACTCCGGATGCAGCGTGTCGAACACCACCGCTACCTTCATCGCACCCGCCGCATGTCCCGCGCCACGGTCCTCAGGGCGATCAGGATCACCAGGCCGCCCACCACGCCCACGCTGGGCAGGACGAGCATGGCGGTCTTGAGGGCCTCGGCCTGGCCCAGGGCGGCGGTCAGCTGGTCGGAGAGGTAGCCCACCAGCGGCGGCGCGATGGCGTCACCGGCCAGGTGGGAAAAGAGCACGTAGGCGCCCAAGACCGAGGCCCGAACGGCCGCGGGCACCACGTCGAGGATCACGGCCGCCAGCGGCCCGTTGTACCAGGTGTAGAAGAAGAAGGTGAGCAGGAAGAGCGGCACGAAGGCCCGCACCTCCTCCACCATGAGCAGGGCGGCGCAGATGGGCCCCCCCAGCACGAACCCCAGCCCCGCGGCGATGACCCGGCCCCCGGGCCAGCGCTTCATGAGGAAGTCGCCCAGCCGGCCGCCGGTGAGCGCGCCCAGCGCCCCGCCCAGAAGCGCCCAGAGCCCGAACTGCCGCCCCACCTCCGACACCGACATGCCGTGAATGCGGTGCATGAAGCTCGGGGCCCAGGCGATGAGACCGTTCATGGCGAAGGTCACCATGGCGCCGCCCAGGAACACCCAGATCAGCGTCGGGGTGCGGAGCACCGTGGCCGCGGCGGCCAGGAAGTCCTCGAACGCCGTGGCCGCCACCTCGGTGGCCTCGGTGGTCCGCTGGATGGCGATGGGAACCAGCCGGAACACGGTCCAGACGATGCCGATCGTGACGAACGCGCCGAAGACGGCGGCGTCCACCTGCGAGGGCGCGCCCTCGAAGAGGGCCAGCAGGCCGCCCAGCGCGGCCCCGGCGGCGCTGAGCCAGATCAGCGGGGCGGCGACCTGCACGGTGCGGCGCGCGCTCCGGGCCACCCAGCCCTTGAGCGTGATCCAGACGCCGGCCGGCGCCCGTTGGGCGGGCTCGCGGAGCTGGGAAGCCAGCGCCGCCAGCAGGAACCCGGGGACGCCCATGATGACGAAGGTGGCGCGCCACCCGAAGCGCTCCGACAGCACGCCGCCCAGCCACACCCCCAGCACCCCCCCGAACGCCATGCCGACCGAGTAGATCCCGATGGCGAAGGCGCGGCGGTGGCCCCTGTAGAACTCGGCGATGATGGCCTGGGCGGCGGGCCCGTACCCCGCCTCCCCCACTCCCACCATCGCCCGGCAGAAGAACAGCTGCCAGAAGCTGCGCACCACGCCCCCCAGCGCGGTGAAGGTGCTCCAGAGGGCGACCCCGAACGCGATCACGGCGCGCCGCGACTTCAAATCGCCCAGCACGCCCAGCGGCAGGGCGGCGAGCGAGAGCACGATCACGTAGGCCGATCCCAACCAGCCGAGCTCTTGATCGGACAGCCCGAGGTCCCGCTTGATGGGCTCGAACAGCGCGAAGACGACGTTCCGGTCGGTGTAGTTGAGGACGTTGATCAGGGTGAGCAGGCCGAGGGCGTACGCCGCGTACGCCCCCGGGCCCGGCTCCCCGCCGCCCCCCTCAGGCCCGCTGGGCGTCGGCGGCCGCTTCGGCACGGGCGTCCCGATCCGCCTTGGCCTTGAGGTACTCCTCGGTGAGCTGCCGCAGCATCGCCTCCCGCCGGTCGTAGAGCCGCTTGAGCTTGCGGGGGCGGCGGCGGGCCAAGGCGTAGGCCGCGAGGATGGGGAGGCCCACGGTGTTGTCCAGGTAGCAGACCACGGCGTCGGGGAGCTTGTCGGGGTCCACCTTACCCCAGCTCACGGCCTCGGCCGGCGTGGCGCCCGACAGCCCGCCGGTGTCGGGACGGGCGTCGGTGATCTGGAGGTAGTAGTCGTGCCCCTTCTCGCTGATCCCCAGCACTTCCTGGATCTGCGGCTCGGTCTGGAGCACGAAGTTCTTGGGACTCCCGCCGCCGATGATGAGAACCGCGCTCTTCCCGCCCGAGACTTTGGCGTCGAAGACGATCGCCGAGGTCTCGTTGACGTCGGCGCTCACGTCGAACCGCAGCTGGCTGCCGCTGAGCGCCTGCTCGGCGACGTTCATGCCGATCGAGGAGTCGCCCGGGGACGAGGTGTAGACCGGCACGCCGGCCGCGTGCGCGGCCGAGAGCACCGACTTGCGCTTCAACCCCAGCGCCTGCTCCCGCTCCCGCAGGTAGCCGCCCAGGAGGTAGTGATATTCCGCCGTGCTCATGGGGCGCTGGAACTCGGGGCGGGCCGAGACTTCGCGGATGAAGGCGTCGGTGGAGAGCAGGACGTCGTAGTCGAAGAAGATGTCGTAGATGCGGACCACGCCCTCCTCCCGCAGCTCCACGTCGTCGATGAACGGCGTCCCCCGGTGCATGCCGAGGCCCAGGGCGAAGTGGGCGTCGTGATAGAGGTTCGCCCCGGTGGACACGATCCAGTCCACGAAGCCCGCCTCCATGAGGGGGATGATGGTGGACATGCCCAGGCCGGCGGGCGTCATCGCGCCGGTGAGGCTCATCCCCACGGTGACGTCGTCGGCCAGCATCCGCTCGGTGAACAGCCGGCATCCCTCGGCCAGCCGGCCCGCGTTGTAGGCCAGGAAGGCGTTGTCCACCAGCTCCGGCACCGTTTCCTTCCCGGTGATCGGCCTGGGATCGATGCGCGGGCCCCGCAGAAAGTCCCGGCGTGTGGTCATCGGTCTAGCCCACCTGGGCGAAGGATTGTAAGCGGCGCTCGCGCGCCTTGACGATGAGGCGCACCACCTCGCGCGGGTCGTCCGTCACCTTGAACAGCGTGAGGTCCTGGGTCGCGATCTTTCCTTCCCCGGCCACCCGCGCCTCCAGCCACTCCACCAGCCCCTGCCAGTAATCGCCGCCGAACAGGACCACCGGGAAGTACTTGACCTTCCCCGTCTGAATCAGGGTCAGCGCCTCGAACAGCTCGTCCAGCGTGCCGTAGCCGCCGGGAAACACCACGAATGCCGTCGCGTACTTCACGAACATGGTCTTCCGGACGAAGAAGTACCGGAAGTGAATGACCCGCTCCACGTACGGGTTGGTCCCCTGCTCGAAGGGGAGTTCGATATTGCAGCCGATCGAGAGCGAGCCGCCCTCCTGCGCGCCGCGGTTGGCCGCCTCCATGATGCCCGGCCCGCCGCCCGTGATGATGGCGAACCCCTCGCGGGCGAGGAGGCGGGCGGTCTCGACCGCCCGCTCGTACATCGGCTCTCCGGGCTCGGTCCGCGCCGAGCCGAAGAAGGAGACCGCGTTCCGGACGTCGGAGAGGGTGTCGAACCCCTCCACGAATTCCCCCATGATCCGGAGCACTCGCCAGGGATCGGTGCTGGTGAATGCCGCCCGCCGGTCTACCGCCGGCAGGAGCGGCGGCGGCCCCAGGAGGCGTTCGTCCTCAGTGATGGGCTTCGGCTGTGAGCCGCTCGAGCGCTGCGACATGGTCGTCCTGCACGTTGTAGAAGAAGGGAGACAGCCGCACGTGGCCGGGCCGGGCGTCGGCCACGACCCCCGCCTCGGCGAGCCGCCGCACCGCCCCGGCGGGGTCAGGGGCGGGGATGGGGACGATCGCCGAGCGGGCCTCAGGCCGGGGAGCCACCCGGGGGCGGAGGCCCAGCGCCAGGGCCCGCGCGACCAGGTCCTCGACCAGCCCGGCGGTCACCTGGCGGATCGCCGGAACCCCGATTTCCTCGATGTACTCCAAGCCGCCGAGCTGGGCGTACACGGCGGCCAGCGGCGGCGTGCCCAGCTCGAAGCGGCGGGCGTCCGGCTGGAACTCGAGCCGGGCCGGATCGAACGCGAACTGCTCCCGGTGCCCGAACCACCCGGCCGCGGTCGGCAGCAGACGGCCGGCCAGCTCCTCGCGAACATACAGGAACGCGGTTCCCGGACCCCCCAGGAGCCACTTGAGCCCGCCCGCGACCAGGAAGTCCACGCCCGCCGCGCGCACGTCCACCGGGATCTGGCCCACCGACTGGTAGGCGTCGATCAGGGTGAGAGCCCCGCGCCGGCGGGCCACCTCCGCCACGGCCCCGATGTCCTGGATCGCGCCCGTGGAGAAGAATACCTGGGAAGTGGCGACCAGCGCGGTCCGATCGTCTATCGCTCGGGCGATGGCCTCGACCGGCACGGTCACCCCGTCCGGACTCTCCACCATCACGACCTCGACGCCGCGGGGCCGCTTGGCCAGCCACTGGTAGGCCAAGGTGGGGAAGTCCAGCGCGGTCACGACCACCCGGGGCCGTTCCGCATACTCCAGCGACTCGGCCACGACGGCGAGCGCCGCCGAGACGCTCGTGGCGAGGGCGATCTCGGCGGGCCGGGCGCCGATGAGCCGGGCGTAGCGGGCGCGGAGCTCGGCCAGCGCCTCCCACCAGGTGTCGTACCAGGCGGGGGCGCCGCGCGTCTGCCAGAGATCGAGAAACTCGGCTACCTTGCGGCGGGTGCGCTCCCCCAGGGCACCGAGGGAGCAGGTGTTGAGATAGACCCGATCCCGGAAGATGGGGAACTCGTCCCGGTATCGGACAAGAGGGTGCGCCCCGGCCCGGGACCGCGCCGCCGAGGCTCGAGGGCCGCTTGCCACCGTCATAGAGCGCCAATATACAGAAGAAATGCAGCGTCCCGCGAGTTGGACCGCGCTCTGCTGGCGCCTCGCCGCGCGCGCGGCCGTGCGCCCGCGACTCGCGCTCGACCTCCTTCGCCTCGCCTGGAGCGTTCGGGCGCGCGACTGGTACCGGCGGCCGCCGTTTCTGCCCCTGCCGCCGCGCGAATACGTACGCTGGCGGATGTTCACCGCCTACGGCGACGAAGACGCGATCCCGCCGGCCGACGACGTCATCCGGTTTGCGCGGTGGCGGCGAGAGACTATGGGAGTATGAAGCGCGCTCGAGGCGTAGGGAGGGACGGCGTAGGGAGGGACTACGTAGGGAGGGACTACGTAGGGAGGGACGGCGTAGGGAGAGACGACGTAGGGAGCGACTACGTAGGGAGGGACGGCGTAGGGTGAATGCGGTAGAGCGGAGCGCCGAGGTCAAGAGACGGGCGGGCGCGCTGGGGTTCGATGCGGTGGGGATCACGACGCTCGAGCCGGTGCCGCACGGGGTGGAGCTCGACCGGTGGCTCGCGGCGGGCTACGCCGGCACCATGGGCTACCTCCACCGGCAGGCGGGACGGCGGAAGGAGCCCGCGCGCATCTGGCCCGAAGCGCGGACGGCGGTGGTCACACTCACCAACTACTGGCACGGCGCCGAAGCCCCATCGGGCCCCCCTGGGGAGGTTGGGCGTCCCCGCCCCCGCGTCGCGCAGTACGCCTGGTCCACCGACTACCACCGAGTACTCGGCGCCCGGCTGGAGCGATTGGCGGAGGGGATCCGCGAACTCGTCCCCGGGGCGCGGACCCGGGAGTATGTGGACGCGGGGCCGGTGCCCGAGCGCGAACTGGCCCAGCGCGCGGGACTCGGCTGGATCGGCAAGAACACCCTGCTGATCCACCCGGAGATCGGCTCGTTCACGTTCATCGGCGTGGTGCTCACCGACGCCGAACTCGCGCCCGACCTGCCGTTCGAAGCCGATCGCTGCGGCACCTGCCGGCGCTGCCTCGACGCCTGCCCCACCGGCGCCTTCGTCGAGGCCCGGGTGCTCGACGCGCGGCGTTGCATTTCCTATCTCACCATCGAGCACCGGGGCGACTTCACACCGGCGCAGCAGGCGATGGTGGGCGACTGGTTGTTCGGGTGCGATGTGTGCCAGGACGTGTGCCCCTGGAACGTGCGCTTCGCGCGGGAGGTGGCCGATCCCGAGCTCGAGCCGCGGTCGGAGCTGGCGGCGCCCGATCCGAGCACACTGCTGGAGCTCGACGCCGCCGAGTTCGACCGGCGCTACGGTGACACGCCGTTCGAGCGCCCCGGGCTCGAGGGGATGCGGCGCAACGCGCGTGCGGTGCTCGCGAACCTGGGGGGTGGGAGGGGCGCGACCAACCCCTCGTCGGCCGTGCCGCCGGACCGCTAAGCCGACCTGCGGCCCCGCAACCGCGCCCGCAGATCGCCGATCACGGCGTCGTCCAGCCGGGCCTCCCGAATGACCAGCTCGGCGGCCGCCAGGGCGCGCTGGGCCAGGCGCACCGCCCCCGCCTCCAACGCCTCGCGGGCCACCCCCACCGCCAGCTCCAGAACCTCGGCGCCGGGGGCCACCGGGGCCATCAGCTCGACCCGCAGGGCGCGCGCCTCGAGATCGTCCCGCAAGGCCAGCGCGGCGATCGCCCGCTCCTCCAACCGCCGGCGGTCGCCCCGCGACAGGCACTCGGCCCGCACCGCCTCCACCACGAGCGGCGCCGCGAACACGTAGCGCCGCCCGTCGAACCGCACCAACCCCCGATGCTCGAACGCGGGCAGGGCGCGCTCCACCTCGGCCACCGGCCGCTGCGCCACAGCCGCCACGACCTCGGGCTCGAGCACCTGGCCGCACACGCTCGCCGCCCGAAGAACGGCCTGCTCGCCACCGTCCAGCTCACCCACCCGCACCGCGATCGCATGCCGCACCAGGCTCGGAACCGAGAACGGCAGCGGGGCGTCGAGCGTCCCCCGCGCCGGGGGCCAGGTGGTGAAGTCCTCCTGAAGCGTCGCCGCCCTCGCCAGCGCGCCCAGCAGGGTCACCGCGTAGAAGGGGTTGCCGCCGGTCTCGACGAAGAGCCGCCGGGTGAGCCGGTCCCGACCGCCGTCCGCCCGACACCAGGGCGCGAGCGCCGCCACCAGAGTGCCGAGCTCGCTCTCGGTGAGGGGCCCCAGGCGGACCGACACGCCCGGCAGGCGGCGCCCCACCTCGGCCTGGAGCTGGGCCAGCTCGCGGGGCGGATGCCCCACGCCCTCGGCCACCGTGACGAGCAGCACGACCCGCGATCGCCCGAGGCCCGACATGGCCGACGCCAGCGCCGCGAGCGACGGCCCGTCCGCCCAGTGGGCGTCGTCCACCGCCACCGCCACCGGCTGCTCCTCGGCGACCGCGGCGAGAACCTGGCCCAGCGACGCGCCCATGTCGGCCACGTCGGTGACCGGGCGCGGCGCGAACCGCTCGGCGAGCTCCGGGCCGAGGGCCGCGAGCGCCG
>DATLXT010000066.1:0-26029 GCA_035575475.1 Gemmatimonadales bacterium
GGAGTCGAGCGAGGTGGAGCGCCGTCCGTGCCGGCCACATCGGATCGAGCCCCAGACCGAGCAGGGCGAGGCCGCCGGATCCGACAAACCCACGACGGGAAATGGTCATTCGGGCTCCGATTCCCTCCGTCCCTGTCCGTCTCCGTTCGCCCATGCGAATTTACGCCCATGACTGGAGGGGGCCCCCGGACCGCCTTCCACGGCATCCTCCCACGGCCGCGCAGCCTGCGCTCGGCGCGGGACGGGAGTCGGCCCCCCCCGCCCACCTGGCGGGAGCGGTTCGAGGCGTTGAGGTACGTGCCCCCTCTCCTCAAACTGGTCTATCAGACTCACCGCGGCTACACCCTGGCGATCCTGGCGCTTCGGGCCGTTCGCTCGCTGGTCCCGCTCGCAGTGCTCTGGGTGGGGAAGCTGATCATTGACGAGGTGGTGCTGTCGGTGGGGGCGGTGGGGCGCGGCGCGGCGGTGGACTGGTGGCGCTTGGGGAGTCTGGTGGCGCTGGAGCTCGGGATCGCGGTGGCGGGGGAGGCGCTGGCCCGGCTCTCGTCCCTGCTCGAGAGCCTGTTGGGCGACCTGTTCGCCAACCGGCTGTCGGTACGGCTGATGCAGCACGCCGCCACGCTCGACCTGTCGCAGTTCGAGGACGCCGAGACCTATGATCATCTGGAGCGCGCCCGGCGGCAGACGGTGGGGCGGATCGGGCTGTTCGCTCTGCTGCTCTCGACGGCGCAGGATCTGGTCACGCTGGCCTCGTTGGGCGGGGTGCTTCTGCTGCAGCTCCCCTGGTTGCTTCTGCTCCTCGCCGTGGCGGTGCTTCCGTCGTTCCTCGGGGAGGCGCACTTCGCCGCTCTGGGCTACTCGCTCCTCTACATGTGGACTCCGGAGCGACGCCTGCTCGACTATCTGCGGTACATGGGTGCGTCGGACGAATCCGCCAAGGAGGTCAAGCTCTTCGGCCTGTCGGACTTTCTGGTGGGGCGCTACGCCACCCTGTCGCAGAAGTTCTACGAGGAGAACAAGCGGCTCGCGGTGCGTCGCAACGTCGTCTCGACCCTCCTCATCGCGGTCGGCACGCTGGGCTATTACGTGGCCTACGCCGTGATCATTTACCTGACCGTGCTGGGCCGGTTCACGATCGGCGGCCTCACCTTCCTCGCGGGATCGTTCCGGCAGAGCCGCGATCTCATCCAGCGGATCCTGCTCTCGCTGTCCCAGATCTACGAGCAGAGTCTGTACCTCTCGGACCTCTTCACCTTCTTCGACGTGAAGCCGCGCGTGGTATCCCGACCCGGTGCCCGGCCGGTTCCGGTGCCGATCCGGCGCGGGTTCGAGTTTCAGGACGTGGGGTTTCGGTATCCGGGGTCGGAGACCTGGGCGGTGCGTCACCTCTCGTTCCGGTTCGAGCCCGGGGAGCGGCTGGCCCTGGTCGGCGAGAATGGCGCCGGGAAGACTACTCTGGTCAAGCTCCTGGCCCGGCTGTACGACCCCGACGAGGGTCGGATTCTGCTCGACGGCGTGGACCTCCGGGAATACGATCTGGAGAGCCTGCGCCGGAACATCGGCGTGATCTTCCAGGACTTCGTGCGCTACGACTTCATCCTGCGGGAGAACATCGGGGTGAGCCAGGTGGAGGCGTTGGGGGACGAGGCGCGGATCCGCGAAGCGGCGCGCCGCAGCCTGGCGGACTCGGTGGCCGCGCGCTTCGAGAAGGGCTTCGATCAGATGCTGGGCCGCCGGTTCGAAGGGGGGGTGGAACTGTCAGGCGGGGAGTGGCAGAAGGTGGCGCTGGCGCGCGCCTACCTGCGCGACGCGCAGGTGCTGATTCTGGACGAGCCCACCGCGGCCCTCGATGCCCGGGCCGAGTACGAGGTGTTCCAGCGGTTCGCCGAACTCACCCGGGGGAGAATGGCCGTCCTGATCTCCCACCGATTCTCCACCGTGCGCATGGCCGACCGGATCCTCGTGCTCCAGGGCGGCGAGCTGGTGGAGCAGGGGACGCACCAGGACCTGGTGGCGAAGGGCGGCCTGTACGCGGAGCTCTTCAGTCTTCAGGCGGCGGGGTACCGGTGAGGGTCCGGTCCCGCCCCCTCCCCCCTTGGTGGGGAGGGGGGAACCCAGGATCGCCCGTCCGCCGCCGAGGGACGACGGGCGAGGGGCGCGCGCTCAATTCCCGGCCACGGACCAGGGCGGCGTGACGCCGGTGGTGCGAGCGTAGGCGATCAACTGGCCCAGATGTTCGTGGGCGTGCGACACCATGGTGAGCAGGACGTTGCGTCCGCTCGTCTGGCGACCGAACATGTCCACCGACTGATCCAGGGCCGCATCCGACACGCCGCGAATGGCGGACCGCGCATGCTCGAACGAGCGCTTCAGCCAGTCCACCACCTGCGCCTTGTCGGTGACGGTCTGCTCGGCGTCCCGCGGCGGGCGCGCGCCGGGCTCGACGCCGACCATGGTCGGAAACAGGAAGTTGCCGCCGGCCACGTGCACCAGGACCTGACTCACCGAGCGGACCCCTTCGGCGGGGCGCCAGGTGTACTTCTCGGCCGGGATGGCTTCGGCGAGCCGGACCAGCTTGGTGGCGGCGTCGTCGAGCTGGGCCAGCAGGTCGGCGCGCAGGCCGGCGGGCGCCGCCTGCGCTCCGGCGGAGCCGGCCAAAAGGACCGAGAGCCCGAGGCTCCCGGCGGCGGTCGCCAGACGTTTCATATCGGCACTCCTCGAAGGTGGGAGTCGGCTCACCGGCCCATCGCCGGGGTCGGGATGCCGACCGCCGTCACGATGCGGAGCGCTTCTTCCTTGGTGAACCCCTTCCGCACCAGCGCGTCGTAGTAGTTCTTGGTGAAGGTGGCCAGCCGCTCCGCGGTCTCCGGCTTGGCCAGGACGGCCAGCATTCCCTCCATCATGCTGTGCATCATCATACCCATCATCGGGCCCATCATCTGCATCTGCTGCTCCATCCCGGCCTGCGCCGTGTCGCCGGGCCGTTGGGCTGCCGTTGCGCCGGCGCCCGCCAGCCACAGGGCCATCCCGACCACCGCCGCCGCGGCTCCGCGCTTCAGGTCTCGGACCATGAGTGTCGTCCCCCTTCCTGTCCCACGTCAGTGGTTTCACCACGCAATGCCGTAGTCCTCGCCATGGTTCGACGAGCCGCCCCAGAAGGTGCCGTGCTTCCAGTCGAAGTAGATCGCGTTGATCGGCCCCGAGGTCCGCTCCTGAAACTCCAGCCGGTAGCCCATCCGTCGCAGCTCGGCGCGCACCCACGGCGGCGTGGCCTCGTTGAGCGTCAGCCGCCCGGGCTGGGACTCGTGATCGCCGAACGAGTTCCGCATTTGATAGCTGGTGATGTTGGCGGCCTCGGCGGCCTGCTGCACGTTCATCCCGAACTCCACGACGTTCAGGAAGAACTGAAGCAGGTTCTGGTCCTGGGTGTCGCCGCCCTGTACCGCGAACGCCAGGAAGGGCCTGCCCTCCTTGAGCGCCAGCCCGGGCGTCAGGGTGACGCGCGGCCGTTTGCCCGGGGCGATCACGTTGAAGGGATTGTCGGCCGAGTCCACCACGAACTGCTGGGCCCGCTGGCTCACGCCGATGCCGGTCCGGCCCGCGATCATCGCCGGAATCCAGCCGCCTGAAGGGGTCACCGACACCACCCACCCCGAGGTGTCGGCCGCCTCGATCGAGGTGGTGCCCCGGAAGAACGGGTCGTCCCCCCACCACCCCGCCCCGCTTCGCCGGGCTCCGTCGGGCCCCGTTCGCCCGTCGCCGTCGTCCGTCACGGCCGGCCTGGGCGGCCAGTTCCGCAGCAGGGGGAGATACGGGTTGCTCCCGCCCTGGAAGGGGTAGGGGTCCCCCGGCTTGAGGTGGGGATCGTTCCGCTCGGGGTTGACCAGTTTGGCACGGTCCCGCGCGTAGTCCTTGGAGAGCAGCCCCCGCAACGGCTCCTCGGGGGGAAACGCCGGATCACCGTAGTAGAAATCCCGGTCGGCGAAGGCCAGGCTCATCACCTGATACAGGGTGTGGATGTAGCGGGCCGAGTTGTAGCCCATGGCCTGGAGATCGAAATTCTCCAGGATGTTCAGGGCCTCGAGCATCACCGGGCCCTGCGTCCAGGTGTCGAGCTTGTAGACCTCGACCCCCTTGTACGTCGTCATCACGGGCTCTTCGATCTTCACCCGCCACTCCGCCAGGTCCTGAAGCGTGATCTGCCCGCCCTCCTCCTGGAAGCCGCGCACGAATTCCCGGGCGATGTCGCCCTGGTAGAACCGGTCGTAGGCGGCGTAGATGGCCTCCCGCCGGTTCTTCCCCCGCCGCAACGCCTGCCGCTCGGCGTCGACCAGCTTGCGGAGGGTGGCGGCGAGGTCCGGCTGGCGAAAGATCTCGCCGGGGGAGGGCGCTTCGCGCGCCTCGCCCGGGTGGGGGAGCATGACCGCGCGGGCGTACTTCCATTGTTTGAGCCGCTCTTTGTTGCGCTCGATGGAGTTGGCGGTCTCTTCCTCGATAGGGTATCCGTCGGCCATCTGGATCGCCGGCTCGAGCACCTCCCGGAGCGACAACCGGCCGTACTCGGCGAGCATGACCATGAGCCCGCCCGGCGTGCCCGGCGTGATGGCCGCGAGCGGCCCGTACTCGGGCGGGTATCGGAGCCCCCGGCTCCGGAAGAACTCGGGTGTGGCATTGCTGGGAGCGACGCCCAGCGCGTTGATGGCGATCACCTTCCGGGTGCGGGGATCGTAGAGGAGCGCCTGGGTCTCGCCGCCCCAGGAGAGCACGTCCCACATGGTCGCGGTGGCCGCCAGCATGGCGCAGGCGGCGTCCACCGCGTTGCCGCCCTTCTGGAACATCATGGCGCCGGCCGTGGCCGCGAGCGGCTTGCCGGTGACGGCGACCCAGTGCCGGCCGTGCAGCACCGGTTTCTGGGTGCGCTGGGCGGCTCCGGTGACGGGAAGAAGCGCCAGCGCCACGATGGCGATACGCTGCGGGGACATCGGGCCTCCAAAGCGCCGTGAGCTCGAGGGAAAGTTACGGCCTGGGGTCGGGAGGGGAACCCCGGGGGCGGGGCGGCGGGTCTCGCCAAAGCTGGCGATGCGGTCTAGGCTTTGTGGTTCCCCGGAGGTCGGCCATGGATCGGTTGCTCGCCTTGATGGCTCTGGTCGCGACGGCGCTTCCCGCTCCGGCATCGGGTCAGGCAGGCGGTGGCGCGCCTGCGCGGCTGCACGCGCTGTTCGACGAGGCGTGGCAGTTCGAGCTGCGCGAGGACCCGTTGTTCGCCACGGACGTGGGCGATCACCGATACGACGACCGCCTGCCGTCCGTCTCGCGTGAAGACGAAGCCCGGCGGGCCCAGGCGCGCCGGGCCTTCCTGGCCCGACTGGGCACGATCGACCGCTCCGGCCTCTCGGCCGAAGACCGGGTGAGCTACGACCTGTTCCGTCGCCAGCTCCGCGACCGCATCGCGGAGTTCGAGTTCGGGGCCTACGTGCTCACGCTGACCGCGGACTACGGGTTCCACATGGCCTTCGCGGATCTCCCCAACCGGGTGCCCCTCGCGCGCGTCGGGGACTACGAGAACTATCTGGCCCGGCTCAGGGCGTTCCCGGCCTATCTGGATCAGCACATCGCGCTCATGCGGGAGGGACTGGCCCGCGGGTTCACGGTGCCGCGCGTCACGCTCCGGGGATACGAGGCGACCATCGCGGGGCATGTGGTGGACGATCCGACGCGGAGCGTGTTCTGGCGGCCGTTCGAGGCCCTGCCGGCGGGAGTGCCCGCGGCGGACCGCGAGCGGTTGCGGGCGGCGGGTCGCGCCGCCATCGCGGGGGCCGTGGTGCCGGCCTACCGCCGGTTTCTGGATTTCATGACCCGCGAGTACATCCCCGGGGCTCGCAGCACGCTGGGCGCCTCGGCGCTGCCCAACGGGCGGGCCTATTACGAGTTCCTGGTGCGCCGCTACACCACGCTCGAGACGACGCCGGAGGAAGTGCACCGCATCGGACTCGCCGAGGTGGCGCGCATCCGCGCCGAGATGGACACGGTCATCCGGCGCACCGGGTTCGCCGGCGACTTCGCCGCCTTTCTGGCCTTCCTGCGGACCGACCCGCGGTTTTACGCCCGGACGCCCGAGGATCTGCTGCGGGAAGCGTCCTGGATCGCCAAGCGGATGGACGGCAAGCTGCCGGCGCTCTTCAAGATCCTGCCCCGGCTGCCATACGGCATCGAGCCGGTGCCGCCGCACATCGCGCCGAAGTTCACCGGCGGCCGTTACATTCCGGCCCCGGTCGGGAGCACTCGCGCCGGCTATTACTGGGTCAACACCTACGCCCTGGAGAGCCGCCCGCTCTACACCCTCGAAGCGCTGACCCTGCACGAGGCGGTGCCGGGCCATCACCTCCAGATCGCGTTGGCGCAGGAGCTCGAGGACCTGCCGCCGTTTCGGCGGTTCGGCGGGGTCACGGCCTTCACCGAGGGGTGGGCGCTGTACGCCGAGCGGTTGGGCCTCGAGGCGGGGTTCTACACCGATCCCTATCGCAACTTCGGCCGGCTCACCTACGAGATGTGGCGGGCCTGCCGGCTGGTGGTGGACACCGGCATTCACGCCCTGGGGTGGAGCCGGGAGCAGGCCATGGACTTCCTGGCCCGACACACGGCGCTCTCGCTCCACGAGGTCGAGACCGAAACCGACCGGTACATCTCCTGGCCCGGCCAGGCCCTGGCTTACAAGACGGGCGAGCTGAAGATCCGCGAGTTGCGGCGCGAGGCCGAGCAGGCGCTGGGGCCGCGCTTCGACCTGCGGGAGTTCCACGAGGCGGTGTTGCGGCACGGCGAGGTGACGCTGCCGGTGCTGGAGGAGCTGGTGCGGGAATGGCTGCGCCGTTGACCCGGGGTCGGCGGCCGGGGGCCCGCGCTACACCAGGCTCCTGAGTACGAACCAGAGGTTCGCGGGCCGCTCGGCGAGCCGCCGCATGTACCAGGCGAACCACGCGGTGCCGTAGCTGATCAGCACGCGGACCTTGCGGCCGCGCGCGGCCAGCGCCCGTTGGTCTTCCGGGCGAATCCCGTACAGCATGTGAATCTCGTAGCCGTTGGGAGGCACACCGCGCTCCGCCGCCGCGACCTCCAGGCGGCGGATCAACCGCAGGTCGTGAGTGCCGAACACGGCACGGGCGCCGTGCGGCACCTGGTGCAGCAGCCGCCCCGCCAGCGCCGCGTACTGCCGGTCCACCTCCGCCTTCCGGGGAAACGCGATCGCGGGCGACTCGCTGTACGCCCCCTTGACCAGCCGGATCGCCGGCGCGAGGCGCAGCAGGGAATCCAGGTCGTCGGGGGTGCGCCGCAGGTAGGCCTGGAGGCAGACCCCCACGGTGGCTCGTTCGGCCCGGGCGCGCCGGTACAGCCGCAGGGTAGCGTCCACGTACCGCGACTCCTCCATGTCCACCCACACGAAGCCGCCCAGCGCGGCGGCCCGGTCCACCAGCGCCCGGAGACGGTGGAAGCAGGCTTCCTCGTGCGCCTCGAGCCCCAGATGGGTGAGCTTCACCGAGATCTCGGCGTCGAGGCTTCGGGCGCGGATCTGGCCCAGGACGTCCAGATAGTGATCGCGCACCGCGTCGGCTTCGGCATGGGAGGTGACCTGCTCGCCCAGCTGGGTCAGCACGCTCCCCAGGCCCGCCCGCCCCAGGTTGGCGGCCTCGGCGAGGGCGGCTCCCAGGTCTTCGCCGGGGAGAAACCGGCGCGCCGCGCGCCGGAGGAAGGCGCGCTCCTTGAGCTGGCGGGCGAGCCACTGGCTCCGGGAGGCTCGCAGGAACACGCGGCGGGCGAGTGCCATGGCCGGGTCGCGGAAGCGGTCGCGGGAAGATGGGGCGTGTCCCGAGCGGGCGCCAGCGCGGCCCGGCCTCCACCCTTACGCAGATGCCCGCCGGCCGATAGTCTAGAGCGTCTCGATACCGGGGAGGCCGGCATGCGCTGGGCTTGGGCGCTCGTCTTCATCAGCATCAGCTCGACCGCGGCGGGGCAGGAGACTATGAACACGCTCACACCCGAGGAACGGGCGCAGGGGTGGCGCCTGTTGTTCGACGGCAAGACGACGGCCGGCTGGCGCGGCTGGCGCCAGGATACCGTGCCGCCGGGCTGGCAGGTGGTGGACGGCGCCCTCACGCGCGTGGGCCCGGGTGGCGACATCATCACCCGGGACCAGTTCCGGAACTTCGAGCTGGTCCTCGAATGGAAGGTGGCGCCCGGCGGGAACAGCGGGATTTTCTATCGGGCCAGCGAAGACGACAGCGCCATCTACTGGACGGCGCCCGAGATGCAGGTGCTCGACGACGCGGCTCACGCGGACGGCCAGGATCGCCTCACCTCCGCGGGCGCGCTGTACGGGCTCTATCCCGCGCCCCGAGGAGCCGTCAAGCCGGCCGGGGAGTGGAACCAGGTTCGGATCGTGGTCAACGGGAACCACGTGGAGCACTGGCTCAACGGGGTGAAGCTGGTGGAGTGCGACCTGGGGAGTCCCGACTGGGAGGCCCGCGTCAAGGCCTCCAAGTTCGCGCCCCACCCCCGCTTCGGCAAGAACGCCGAGGGGTACATCGGGTTGCAGGATCACGGCGACTGGGTGGCCTACCGCAACATCAAGATCCGGGAGCTGCCATGACGTCGGTGCGCGCGCGCCTCTCGACCATGATGTTCCTCCAGTTCTTCATCTGGGGAGCCTGGTACACCACGATCGCGGTGTACATGACCCATCACGGCATGGAGACCCTGACCCACTGGCCGTACACGGTGAACCCGATGGCGGCGATCGTGGCGCCGTTCTTTCTGGGCCTCGTAGCCGATCGCTACTTCGCGACCGAACGCGTGCTGGGCGCGCTGCACCTCCTGGGCGGCGTGGTCATGTTCGCGGTCCCCCAGGCCACCGGGGCGCCTCTGGTGTTCATCCTGTTGCTCCTGTTGTACAACCTCTGCTACATGCCCACTCTCGGCCTCGCCAACAGCCTCGCGTTCCATCATATCCGGTCGCAGGAACAGCAGTTTCCGCTGATCCGGGTGTTCGGCACCATCGGCTGGATCGTCGCCGGGCTGTTCATCAGTCTGGTGCTGGGTCGGCTGATCGCCGCGGTACCCGAGCGCACGGCGCTGCCGCTCTATACCGCCGCCGCCGCGAGCGTGCTGCTGGGCCTGTACAGCTTCACCCTGCCGCACACGCCCCCACCGGGGGCGGGCCAGCGGGTCTCGCTCCGCAGCATCGCGGGCCTCGACGCCCTGTCGCAGCTGGGCGACCGGCCGTTCTACGTGTTCATCGCCGCCTCGCTCCTGCTCTGCATTCCGCTCGCGGCCTATTACAACTTCACTCAGATCTTCCTCGGGAGCGCCGGCGTCACCCGGATCGCCGCGACCCAGACGCTGGGGCAGATGTCGGAAGTCATCTTCATGTTGCTCATGCCGGTCTTCTTCGCCCGGCTGGGCGTGAAGTGGATGCTGCTGGTGGGCATGGGCGCCTGGGTGCTGCGCTACGCGCTCTTCGCGCTGGCCGCCCCCGACGCCGTCTTCTGGCTCATCGTCATCGGGATCCTGCTCCACGGCGTGTGCTACGACTTCTTCTTCGTCACCGGACAGATCTACGTGGACAAGAAGTCCACGCCCGCCGTGCGCGGCCAGGCGCAGGGGTTCCTGGTGCTGGTCACCTACGGGGTGGGGATGCTCATCGGCGCGCAGGTGGCGGGGAACGTCTACAACCGGTTCCTGGGCGGCGCGAGCGCCCTGACGCTCGAGCAGTGGTCCCGCTTCTGGATGCTGCCCGCCGGCTTCGCCGCGGTGGTCATGCTGCTGTTTGCCGCGCTGTTCCGCCCGCGCGTCGCGGCCCCCGGGCCGGCCCCCGCGGCGGCGGACTAGGAGCCCTCCCGCTCCTCCTCCAGCTCCCGCACCCAGATGTTCCGGAACCGTACCGGGTCGCCGTGGTCCTGGAGGAGGAGCGGGAGTCGGTCGGCGTGGGGTTCGTAGCGCGCCGCGCGGGCGTGGACGGTGAACCCGGTGAACTCCGCGCCGTCGTGGACCAGCACGCCGTTGTGGAACACGGTCACCCGGGCGGGTCGTCGCACCGTGCCGTCGGGCCCGAACCGCGGCCGGCGGAACACGATGTCGTAGGTCTGCCAGGCCCCGGGCGGCCGACAGGCGTTGACCAGCGGCGGCGTCTGACCGTACAGGGCGGCCGCCTGGCCGTCGGCGTAGGTGACGTTCCGATACGAGTCGAGCACCTGGATCTCGTAGCGGGCCATGAGATAGACGCCGCTGTTGCCGCGGTTCTGCCCCTCGCCCCGCGGCGGTGCGGGAGCCGCCCACTCGAGGTGGAGCTGGACGTCGCCGAACGCCCGGCGGGTCTGGATCGAGCCCGCCCCCCCGATCACCTCCAGGTACCCGTCCCGCACCAGCCAGCGGGCCGGGCCGCCGTCCGTACTCCGCCACTCACCCAGGCCGGTGCCGTCGAACAGGACGACGGCATCGGAAGGCGGGGGCGGAGGTGGCCCCTCGGGCCCGGGGTCCACCACCGGTGGGCGCGGCCGATCCAGCGAGTGGACGGGCCAGTGCTGTCCGGCCGCCGGTGCGGGGACGAGGAGTCCCGCGGCCAGGAACGCGGAAGGGGGAAGCCGGAACGCGGAATGGCTGGGCATGTCTAGGGCTTCCAGGTTCCCTTGGCCACGGCCGGCACGAAGCGCTCGATGCCCGGCGGCGGAAAGTCGAGCGTCCGGCCCTCCTCGGCGCTCTGGTAGGCCGTCATCAGCACCTTCACCACCTCGAGACCGTCGTCCCAGGTGAGCCGGGGTTCCTCCAGGCCCAGGAACGCCCGCGCGAAATGGCGATCCTCGGCCTCATACCCGTAGGCCCAGGCCTCGTTGGTGACCACCGGCATCAGGCCCACCTCGGCATTCTGCTTTTCCACCAAATCTTCGCCGGCCTCGCCCTTCACCTCGCGGCTGAAAAACAGCTTCAGCCCGCTGTCCAGGGTGTTCCAGGACATCGAGTACTCGGGACCCAGTAACTCCGCGCTCAAGCGGAGCCCCGCCCCCACGAAGCTCCAGGAGGTGGTGGCCTCGCCCAGCACCTTATGGCCGTCATCGGTGACGAACTCGATCATCACACTGGCGAAGTCTTCGGACGGCTCTCTGGTGTAATCCACCTCCTTTCCCATCTGCTGCTGGAGCTTCTTGGCGTAGGCCGGCCGCGTCCATTTCAAGCTCGCGATGTGGCCGCTCACCCGCGCCGGGCGCACGCTCGAGAGCGGGGCCCCCGGCCGGGTCAGGAGATGCCGCACCACCAGCGCCGAGTGACACATCATGTCGTTCAAGACCCCGCCCCCCTGAAGCGCCCCCCGCCAGAACCAGGGCATGTGGGGGCCGGAGTGCTCCTCGGCGGCGCGGGCCAGGTAGGGGCGCCCGGTCAGAGCCGCGCCGCGGGCCCAGATGAGCTTGTGCCCCTGCGCCACCTGCGGCGCGAACACCTGGTTCTCGAGATAACCGTGCTTCAACCCCGCCTGCTTCACCAGATCCGTGATCTTCTGGGCTTCGGCGACGTTCCGGCCCAGGGGCTTCTCGCACGCCACCCCGCGGAGGGAGCCCCGCCCGCGCCGGACCGCGTCCACCAGCTCCTCCACGTTCTCCACCCGCGCGAAGTTGGGCCCGGTGATCCAGAGGGCCTCGATCGCGGGATCGGCCACCATCTCGGCGATGGAGCCGTAGGCCTTGGCCTCGCCCACGTCGAGCTGCCGGGCCAGCGCCGCGGCGTCCTCCGCGTGCCGTCGGTTGGGGCTCCAGATCCCCAGCACGTCCACTTCCCGTACCGCCGTGAGCCCCTGGAGGTGGAACTTGGCGTTGAAGCCCGAACCGATGAACCCGATGCCCAACCGCTTGCTGGCCATCCCCGCGTCGCCCTCCCTTGAGGTGATCCGTCAGTCGTCGTAGCTCACGCCCAGCTTCCGAAGCGCCTCGGGCGGGCACCCCCGCCACTCGGGGACGAAGCGGTTCCCGAGATACTGGAGGTCTTCGATCCCCATCCGGCTGGACCAGAACCCCGAGGCGGTGAGGTCCCGGAACCCGTTGAAAAAGGCGACCCCGTGCGACAGCTCGGGCCGTGCCCGCCGGGGCCAGGCGATATCGTCCAGCACCGCTCGCCGCTCCCGGTCGCCACACTCCACGAAGGTCTTCCCGAATCGTTCCCGGCACTCGGTGTCGAGCCAGGCCAGGCCGCCCCGCATCGGCGTCTGGAGCGAGGGGCGGTCCTGCATCATGAAGTCCATGAACTCGGGCACCCCGGCTTCGGTGGCGCCGCCGGAGCGCTCGTCCGGCGGGATGACCAGATCCACCAGCACCCGCACCGTCTCCCACTCGTGGAGGGTGAAGAACTTGGGTTGGTACGCCCGCCCGGCCGTCCGGACTCGCGCCGCCCGCATGGCCGCCTGGATCACGTCCACCGGGGCCCAGGTCGCGAGCGCCGCGCCGGCGGCCGCCCGCAACACGTCCCGGCGCCTCACAGGGCCCTCCGCTTCATCTGGTCCACGATGTAATCGCTGGTGCGCCAGGCCAGGGCGAGAATCGTCCAGGTGGGGTTCTTGTCCGCCTGGGACACGAACGACCCTCCGTCCGCCACGAACAGGTTTGGGACGTCGTGGGCCTGGCACCAGCGGTTGAGCGCCGAGGTGCGCGGATCGTCGCCCATGCGGATCCCGCCCAGCTCGTGGATGATCACCCCGCCCGCCGCGATCCCGTATCCCTGCTCGGCCGGGGGCATGGGCGTGAACGGCTCCCCGCCCATCTCCCGGAGCAGGGCGCGGAAGGTCTCCTGCATGTGCTTGACCTGCTTGAGCTCGTGGTCGCTCCACTTCCAGTGGAACCGGAGGACCGGGATGCCCCAGCGGTCCACCACCTCGGGGTCCAGCTCGCAATAGCTGTCGGCGTTGGGGATCATCTCGCCGCGGCCCGAAAACCCGACCATCGTGCCGTAGTAGCGCCGGTAGTCGTCCTTCAATTGCTTGCCGTAGCCGCCGCCCGGTGGATAGCGGTGGATGCCGCCCATGAAGCCGAAGGTGGGCAGTCCCAGGCCGCCCCAGATCTCGATGTGGTAGCCGCGGGGGAAATCCAGCCTGGCGTTGTCCAGCCACCAGGGCATGTAGAGATGCGCCCCGCCCACGCCGTCCTCGTTGTGGGGCACGTGATCGGCCAGCCTGGGGACGAACCCCGCCACGTCGGTGCCGGTGGTATCGGTGAGGTACTTGCCGACCACGCCGCTCGAATTGGCCAGCCCCTGCGGGAACCGGGACGACGTCGAGTTCAGCAGGATGCGGACCGACTCGCAAGCGCTCGCCGCGAGCACGACCACCCGGGCGCGCACCCGCACGTCCCGCCCCGTGGTCTTATCCACGTAGATCACGCCGGTGGCGCGGCCCGCGGCATCGGTGGTCACCTCGCGGGCCATGGCCTGAGTCACGAGGGTGAGGCGACCGGTCGCGCGCGCCGGCGCGAGGAGCACGTTGGTGGACGAGAAGTTCGAGTGGGTGCGGCAACCCCGGAAGCACTGGCCGCAGTAGTGACAGGCGGCCCGACCGTTCAGCGGGCGGGTGAGGATGGACAGGCGGGAGGGAATGCAGGGAATCCCCAGGCGCGTGGCGGCCTCTTTCACCACCAGCTCCCAGCAGCGCGGGCGCGGAGGCGGCAGGAAGATCCCGTCCGGTTCGTTGGGCATCCCCGAGGGGCTGCCGAAGACGCCGATCAACCGGTCCACCCGGTCGTAATAGGGCTTCACGTCCTCGTAGCCGATGGGCCAGTCATCGCCCAGGCCGTCAAGGCTCCGGCGCTTGAAGTCCCGGGGGCCGAACCGGAGCGAGATCCGGCCCCAGTGGTTGGTGCGCCCGCCCACCATGCGGGCGCGAAACCAGCGGAACTCGGTGCCGGGCGCGGTGGTGTAAGGCTCGCCCTCGATCTCCCACCCGCCGATACACGCATCCCACTCGCCGAACGGACGTTCCGGCGTGGACGCCCCCCGGCGCGGCGACTCGTGGGGCCAGGTGAACATGGCCGAGTCGGTGGCGTTGTCCCAGGGACCGCCCGCCTCGAGCAGGATCACCCTGGCGCCGGCGCGGGTGAGCGCATAGGCCGCCATCCCCCCGCCCGCGCCCGACCCGACGACGCAGACGTCGTATTCCCCGGCCTGCGGCCTCATGCCTCCGTCCCCACGCCGCATGGCGCGATGGTCAGACCGTGCATATCGCCACCGCTTCGCGCAGGGATTGCAGCGGCTCACGCGAGGGGACGAACTCGTGCGCCACGTACCCCCGGAAGCCGACGTCGGCGATGGCCCGGGCCACGGCCCGGTAGTTCAGCTCCTGGGTCTCGTCGATCTCGTGGCGGCCAGGCACGCCGCCCGTATGGAAGTGCGCGATATGCTCGCTGTGCTGGCGGATGGTGCGGATGACGTCGCCCTCCATGATCTGCATGTGATAGATGTCGTAGAGCAGTTTGACCCGCGGCGAGCCCACCGCCCGAACCACCTCGACCCCGAAGGCGGTGCGGTCGCCCTGATAGTCGGGGTGATCCACCTTGCTGTTCAACAGTTCCACGCAGATCGTCACGCCGTGCTCTTCGGCCAGGGCCTTGATCCGGCTCAGCCCCGCCACGCAGTTCGCGATCCCTTCGGCGTCGCTCTTGCCGCGGCGGTTGCCGAACATGGCGATCACGTTGGGCACGCCCGAGCGCGCCGCCAGCGGAATCGTGGTCTCGAGCTCCCGCAGGAGCATGGCGTGGTTCGTCGGGTCGTTGAATCCGGTGGCGATGAAGTCCCGACGGTCGGTCGGGTACCCCATGGTGACCAGGAGCCCGTGGTCGGCGACCACCGGCCAATCGTCCTTCCCCAGCAGGTCGATCCCGGCGAGGCCCATGTCCTTGCAGACGCGGCAGAACTCGGGGAGCGGGATCTGACGGTAGGGCCAGCGGGAGACGGACTGCTTCAGCCTCCCCTCGCCAGGCCGGGGCCCGGGCTCGAGGCCGTCCCAGAGGGCACTGCTGCGCCGGGCCCGGGCTTCAGCCCGGGGAATCAGGAGCGCCGCCGACGCGATGACCACCTCTCGTCGGCTCGCCACGCTCAGAACTCGAGCCGCTTGAGGTACGCCAGGCTGTTCCGCGCGAAGCCGAAGGGGTCCGCGGGCTGGTCGTGCTCCACGAACGCGTGTCGAATGCCGGCCTGGGTTCGGCGCGCGAAAATGGCCTTGAAGTCGATCCGCCCGCTCCCCACGTCCACCATGCGGTGTTCGGGCGGCCCCGCCGAGTCTTTCACGTGGACCAGCGGGAACCGCCCGGGGTGCGCCCCGAAGTACGCCAGCGGATCGCCGCCGCCGCGCACGACCCAGTACAGGTCCATCTCGAACACCACATGAGCCGGGTCGGTACCCTCCAGCAGCACGTCGAGCGGACGGCGCCCCTCCACCGGCCGGAGCTCGAGGTCGTGGTTGTGGAACCCGAACTTGAGCCCCGCCGCCGTGGCGGCCTGGCCGGCCCGGTTGAACCGCTCGGCCACTCGTTTCCAGTCGTCGAGGGTGCGCCGCGCCGCTTCGGGTACCCAGGCGACGATGAGATAGCCGTGGCCGGTGCGGTTGGCGGCCTCGAGCGCGTTCGGCCATTGCTCACCCAGCAGCTCGTACGGCAGGTGAGTCGCGGGCGCGGTGAGCCCCGCGCGCTCCAGCGCCGCCCGCACCTGCTCCGGGGTGCGGCCGAAGTACCCGGCGAACTCCACCTCGGCGTAGCCCAGCTCCCCCACCCGGGCCAGGGTTCCCTCGAAGTCCTGGCGCATGGCGTCCCGGAGCGAGTAGAGCTGTATACCGATCCGCTCCAGCCGGTCGGACGGCGCGCCTCGGCGGGCGCGGTGCGCTGCCAGGGGCGCGCCGGGGAGCAGGGCCGCCAGGGCCCAGCCGCTCTGCGTCACGAAGTCGCGTCGGTTCATGCTCGAAAACATGCCGCCCCGTCTCACCGCCCGCCAGCCCCGCTCAGAGCCGCATCCGGTCGAGCAACGCGCGAAATCGCGGGTGCCCCCGCAGCGGATCCAGGATGGGATTGACCTTGAGGTACGCCAGCCAGCCCCGGCGCTCGGCGTGCGCCCGCTCCGCCCAGTCGAGCGCGGCCTCCGGCTCGCCCAGGCCCAGGTGAAGGGTGGCCAAGGCCACGGGGGAGACGTAGCTCTCCCGGCGCCGGGCCTCCAGCTGATCCAGGATCTCCCGCGCCCGATCCCCGCGTCCCGCGCGCGCCGCCACGTACCCCAGAGCGGCCTCGCTATAGGTACCCGTGCCCGGGAGAGTCATGCCCTCCCGGATCACCCGCTCCGCCTCGGCCCACTGCCCCTCCATGGCGAGCACCAGGCCCAGCACCCGGTAGGTCTCTTCGGCCAGGGGATTCATGGCGACCGCCCGAGCGAGGTGGTAGCGCGCCTGGTCGTACCGCCGGGCGTAGTAGTACGCCCACCCCAGACTGCGGCGAATCGAGACCGACGCCGGGTCCAGCTCCTGAGCCGTGTGCCCCTCGACCAGCGCCTCATCGAGCCGCCCCAGGGCGGCGAGGTAGAAGGCGTACCACTGATGCGCCGTCGCGTAGCGCGGGTCGAGCTGGATGGCGCGCCGAAACTCCCGTCCCGCGCCCTCCCAGTCCCAGTCATGGATGAAGAGGCTCCAGGCCAGCGAGGCGTGCGCCTCGGCCACGGTCTCGTCCAGTTCGAGCGCCTTGCGGGCGTACGCCTTGGCCCGGGCGAAGCCCTCGGCCACCGGGATACTGCGGTAGTCCAGCTCCAGCGCGTACGCGTCGGCCAGCCCCACGTAGGCTGGCGCGTACCCGGCGTCCTCCCCGATCGCCCCCTCGAAACAGCGAATCGCCTCGGTCACGCCTTCCTGGGTCCGCTTGTTCCAGGCGAAGCGCCCCTTGAGGTAGAGGCTGTACGCTTTGAGATTCGCGGTATAGCGCCGGGCCGGCGGCTCGGCGAACTCCGCGAAGGACGTGACCCGCAGGGTGTCCACGATGGTGCGGGCCAGCTCCTCCTGGATGGCGAACACGTCGGCCAGGGTCCGGTCGTAACGCTGGGACCAGAGGAGCCGACCGTCGTCCGTGGAGGTGAGCTGGGCCGTGATCCGCAGGCGGTCGCCGGCGCGCCGCACCGAGCCCTCGAGGATCCAGGCGGCGCCCAGCAGGGCGCCGATCGCCCTCACATCCTGCGGCTTCCCCTTGAGCGCGAACACCGAGGTGCGGGACGCCACCCGCAGGCCCTCGACTCGCGAGAGCGCATCGATCAGCTCGTCGGTGATCCCGTCGCTCAGGTACTCGTTCTCGCGATCCGGGCTGGTGTTGACGAACGGCAGGACCGCGATGCAGGGCGTGGCGGCCCTCCCGGGGGTGGCCACCGGTTCCGGCCCTTCGCCCACCAGCGCCGCCACGAAGTCGCTCGCCCGGGCGAACCGGGCGCCCGGATCCTTGGCCAGCGCCCGTTCCAGCGCCCGCTCCACCCGCACCGGCGCGTCGGGCCGTCGGGCGCGCAGGGGCGGCGGGACCTCGGTGACCTGCTTCGCCATCACGGCGCGGGTCCCCTGACCCGAGAACGGCGGCTCGCCCGCCAGCATCTCGTACACCACGCAGGCCAGGCTGTACACGTCGCTCGCGCTTCCCAGCTCCGATTCTCCCGCCGCCTGCTCCGGGGACATGTACTCCGGCGTTCCCAGGGCCAGCCCGACCTCGGTCACCGACTCCGCGGCGGCCGCCCGAAAGGCCCGGGCGATGCCGAAGTCGGCCAGCACCGCCTGCCCGTCGGCGAAGAGAATGTTCTCCGGCTTCACGTCCCGATGGAGGAATCCCTGGCGATGGGCGTAGTCCAGGGCCGTCCCGACCTCGCGGGCGATGCGCAACGCCTCGCCCAGCGGCAGCCGGCCCTCGCGGCGCAGGCGTTCCCGCAGCGAGCCTTCCGGGACGTAGGGGCTCACATAGTAGAGCCGACCCTCGGCCTCGCCCGAGTCGATCAGGGGGAGGACGTGGGGATGGGCCAGCCGAGCCGCGATCCGGATCTCCCGCAAGAACCGTTCGGTGCCCAGCGACGCCGCCAGGGCCGGGTTCAGGATCTTGATGGCGACCTGGCGGCCGTGCTTCTGATCGAGGGCGAGGTACACCGTCGCCATGCCGCCCCGTCCCAGCTCGCCCTGGACGGCGTAGCGGTCGGCCAGCGCCGCGAACGGGGAGGCGGCCGGGCCGGTCACGCCGCCGCCTCGGCGTCGGCGGTCACCGCGGGTAGCGCGGCACTGTGGGGGGGATCCCCTTATCCAGAGCGGGGCGCTCGGGCGCGTCGGCCAGGAGCCAAGCGGTCACAAACACCGTCCGGGCGATCTGCTCCATCTTTGCGGGATCCAGCTTGTCCGGCTCGTCGCCGGGCTCGTGATAGTCGCCGTGCAGCCCGGTGAAGAACTCCAGCATCAGGACGCCGCGCTCGAGGAACGGCCCCGCATCGGTGCGGGGATAGAAGAATTCGTGGGTCGCCACGTCGTAGCGCCGGTTGAGACGGAGGCCGAGATAGGCGGCGTTGGCGCGGGTGACGAGACTGTCCAACGCCTCGCTGAGCACGCCGGGACCCGTGACGTACACCTCTCCCGGCCCGGTCAGTTCGGCGTCCGCCGTGTCGGCGCTCCCCGGCGGCCGGCTGCGGCCGATCATGTCCACGTTGACGACGGTCACCACGTTCTCGAGCGGCACCACGGGCCGGGAGACGAAGTGGCGCGAACCCCAGAGCCCCACCTCTTCCCCCGAATCCCAGAGGAAGATCACCGACCGGCGGGGCCGCGGGGCGCGCGCCATGGCCTCCGCGACACCGAGGATCGCTGCGCTGCCCGAGGCGTTGTCGTCGGCCGCGTTGTAGATGCTGTCGCCCCCGACCGCCTGTGTGCCCACGGCCCCGTCCAGGTGGGCCAGCAGAATGACGGCCTCCTGGCGCAGTCGCGGGTCGCTTCCCTCGACCATGGCCACGACGTTGTAGGGTCGGAGCGCCGTGGCCGAAGCCAGCGCCACGTGCACGGCCACCCGTTTATCCGGCCCCAGGGCGAACGCCGGGACGTAGTCCCGGCTCGCGGCGCCGGCCCTAACCTCGGCCGCCCCCACGCGCTCACCGGCCAGCAGGGTGTCGAGCAGCGAAGGCGCGATCTCGAGCGAGAGGATCCTGGTTCGGCGGTACGCCGAGGGCACCGGGGGGTCGAGCTCGCGGGTCCGGATCGGGACGCCCGAGGCGCGGAGGCGCTCCCAGCGGGCTCGGGCGTCTGGCGGACCGACGTAGATCACCCCCGCAGCCCCCAGGGCCTCGGCGGCATCGGGCGCCGGCTGCCAGTCGGTTCGGAAGCGACCCAGGGTTTCGAAGCTCTCGCCCCTGGGAAGCGCCGGCGGCCAGTGCGCGACCAGAAAAGCCCCCTGCACGTTCAGACCGGCGTAGGGGTCGATACCGCGCCGGGGCGCGCGGATACCGTGGCCGACATAGACCACCGGCCCCGACACGGCGCCGGAGTCCGCAAACTGACGGACCAGGAAGTCCTCGCCGTACCGGAGCGCCCGGCCGGCCAGGGTGACGCGGGTGCGGAGCGTGTCCAGCGAGGCCTCCAGCACCGTGTAGTGCTGGCGGTAGGTGGCGCTGTCGCCCGCGGGTCGCAGGGCCAACCGCTCCAGCCGGCGGATGATGTAGGCGGCGGCGCTGTCGAAGCCGGGGGTGGCCGTGGCCCGCCCGCGCAGGGCGTCGGACGCCAGGAAGTGGACGTCGCGGCGGAGCTGATCCGCGGTGATGACCTGGGCCGCGGCCCGCACGGGATCCGGGATCGCGGCCTGCTGGCTGGCGCCAGGGGAAGCCAGCACCAGGAGCGCGATCGGCCAGGCCCCGCCCAGGCTGGTGGCGACGCTGTACCGGTCCTGGAGCATGGCAAGTAAGGAAGTCTACCGCGTCCCGCCCCGGTCGCCAGCGCCGGGGGTCGTGCCCTCGTAGGCCCGCCGCAGGGCCGCCAGGTCGATCTTCTTCATCCCGAGCAGCGCTTCCATCGCGCGCGCGGCCCCGGGAGACTGCTCGTCCCGATAAAAGAACTCCTCCATCCGGGGGACGACCTGCCAGGACAGGCCGTAGCGGTCCTTCAGCCAGCCGCACTGCTGGGCCTGGGGATCGCCCCCCGCCGACAGCGTCTCCCAGTAGTAGTCGATCTCGTCCTGGGTATCGCACCGCACCTGGAGCGAGATGGCTTCATTGAACTTGAAGAGCGGCCCGCCGTTCAGGGCGGTGAACGGCTGTCCTTCGAGCTCGAACGCCACCACCATGACCGATCCGGCCGGCCGGCGATGCACCTCGAACCCCGCTTTCCCATAACGGGTGATCCCGGTGATCCGCGAGTTCGTGAAAATGCCGGTGTAGAACCGGGCGGCCTCCTCGGCCTCCTCGGCGAACCAGAGACACGGAACGATTCGCTGGGTGGTGATCATGGTCGTCCTCTCCCGTCCGGTACTCGGTTGGGCCACGATGGCCATGGCGAGGGTCGGGGGCCGTGCCAGCTGGCGCGGTGCCTGACCTCGCCGGGGCGGGACCGTCCCCGCTCCCTACAGTCGCGCCGGGGCCCGCGGAGTCGACAGGCGGCGAGGGCTTGCCCTGATCCAACCGACGGTGACAGGGCTACCGCGCTCGCCGCTGGGCGAACAACCAATCCTGAAACTGGGGCGACCCGTACACCCGGTCCCAGATGTCGTGCCCTCCTCCCAGCACCTCGGTGTACCGCACCGGGCTCCCGGCGTCTCGGAGCGCGTCCGCCGCCCGGCGCGACTCGGCCACGGGGACGACGGGGTCCACCTCGCCGTGGAAGATCCAGGCCGGGAGGCGGAGCAGGCGCCGTGCCAGGGCCGGGAACGGCGCCCCGCTGTCCGGGGGCACGATCGCGGTGGCGCCCCGTAACCGGGTCGGAGCCGTGACGAACCCGCAGACCGGGGCGATGGCGGCGAACCGATCGGGGTATCGGTACGCCAGGTACCAGGTGCCGTTCCCGCCCATGGAGAGCCCGGTCAGATACACTCGGTCGGGATCGGTGCGGTACTCCCGTAGCGTGGCGTCCAGGGCGGCCAACGCCACGTCGGCGGGCGTGCCGGTCCAGAGTGACTCGGCCGGTGCCTGGGGGAACACCACGATGGCCGGGTAGCGCGAGGGGTGGCTTCGGATCGCCGGTCCCAGGCCGACATTGGTCTGGAGCAGGCCGTCGGCACCGCGCTCGCCGGCCCCGTGCAGGAACAGGATCACCGGCCACGGCTGTGCCGTCGAGTAGGTGGCCGGCACATAGACCTGATACCGGTAGGTGTGATTCGCCACGGTCACCGTGCGATCCAGGAAGCCGGTCTCGACCCGCTGGGCCGGGAGAGCCGGCGGCAGGATGGCGGCGAGCGCGCCCAGGACGCCCCGGGCAAGGGTCATGGCCGGCTCGGCAGGGCGCCGTACACCAGCCCGATGACCGCGCCTACGATCAGGAACTGAAGCAGGTAGTAGGCGCCTTCGAGGGCGATCCAGATCCCGAGCGAGCCCACCTGGTTCTTACCTGCTTCCGCCAGAACGGCGTTACTCCCCATGAAGACTCCGAGGAGCAGGCCGAACGTCGCCCCCGCCGCGATGGGCGGTCCGCCACGGTAATAAAACGGATAGAGGTAGGCGACCACGACCGCCTGCAGGATCATCGAGAGAACGCCCAGGGCGATGATCGGGCGGGGGCGCGTGAAGACGCCCAGCCGCGCGTACACGGTCTTGAAGAGGCCGAGGTGCCAGCCGGCGGCGATGATGAAGGTGAGGACGAAGTAGCTCGCGGCGGCCAGCCAGAACTTGGGGTTCACGGCGTGCTCCCGTGCCGGGGACGGTAGAGAAGTCTAGCGCCATCGGGGCGGCCTGCCAGCGGCCGGGGGGCGGTGGGTCAGTCGGGTCCCTGCCACACGAACGCGTCTCGCGCGCTGTACAGAATCTCGCCTCCGACACTGCGAACCGTGACCACGGCGGACACCACGGGGAGGTCGAGTCGGGTTGTCACCGTGCGCGCGAGGAAGCGGCCGTCGATCGTCACCGTGCCGACCTGGGGGTGCTCGCAGCGGAGGTACATCGTCTCAGGGCGGATGCGCGCCTCGGGGCAGGCCGAGCGCTGGGAGCCGCCTCCGGCGGTCGGGGCGAAGCTCACCAGAGCCTCCGGGCGCAGGCGGAAACCGGCGAACCGCCAGCGACCCACCGTGAACCGATAGCCGGGCACATACCACCCTTCGGCGTCCGCCTGGAGCGGCGGGGCGCGGCGCTCGACCGCCGGGGGCGGAGGAGCCTCCACCACCGGGGCCGGGGGTGGGCGCAGGCGCCGCGCCAGGACGAACGCCACGACGAGCGCCAGCGCGAGGAGAAGCAGGAAGTCACGACCGCGCATGGCGACCCGGCTGCCGGACGGTTTCCCGCCGGCGACGGTTGGGGCGGCGGGTCACCGTCCTAGCTCCCCACCGAAAACCGCACCGCCCCGAGCTCCACCAGCGTTCCCAACGTCTCCTCCAGCTCCCGGGTCCCCACGCCCGCTTCGGCCGCCAGCGCCTCGAGCGTTCGCCGCCCGTCGGCCAGGGCCAGCACGCTCTCGACGGCCTCGGTGCTCCGGGCTACCGCGACCCGCCCGTGGGCCGACCGCGCCACCAGCAGTTTGGTGGGCCGTTCGACCGCCGTCGGCACCTCGGTCCAGGGCTGAAGAAGCTTGGGAAACACGCCGGGGAGGTCGTATCCGAGCTCGAGGAGGACCGTGCCCTCCACGGTTTCGGGGATGTTTCCCGTTTCCCGTTGCGCCTGTTCCGGTTCTCGCCAGACCCGGGGTCCCGCTTCCACGATCATCATCGTCGCTTCGTATCTCAAGAGGTCAGCGAGGTAGGGTACGGCGCCGGTGTCCCCGTCACCGACGTGCTCGACCACGAGCCCAGCCACCGCCGCCGCGGACTCCCGGCTGCCGAGGATGAGGGAGGGAAACAGCGCCTCGAAGCCGGGCCGCCTCAGCACGACCTCGGGCCGCCGCCCCGTCACTCGCGCCAGCGCCCGCGAGTACTTGAAGAAGTGGACGATCCGCTCGAAATAGAAATGCCGAGCCAGAAACCGGGCGAAGCGCTCCACCTGCTCGGGATGGGCCAGCCCCCGCGCGCGCCACTCGGCGGACCCGCGGTAGGGGGCGTCCGCCAGGGCGCGAATGACCTGATCCTGAATCGCGCGATCGCTCACAATGCCGCCCGGATCCGCGCCACCGACCGGAAGAGGACCTCGGCCGAGAGACTCGGCGAGAAGGCGTCGAAGGTCACGGCCTTGACGCCGGGGCACCGACTGATGGCATACGCCATGAAGCCGAGCATCTCGTCCGATGGCTCGACCGGCGCGATCCAGGGCCCCCGAAGGTCTTCGTCCTCCTCCACCCCGGCGACGTGGACCTCGACGACGTGCTCGAGCGGGAACTCGACGAGCCAGGCTTCGGGCTTCAGGCCCCGATACCGCGCTTCCAGCCAGACGTGCGGCAGATCGAGCAGGAAGCCCGTTTCCGTGGCATCGAAGAAGCGCGTCAACCAGACCGGCTCCGCCATCTGGCTGGCCTTGACGTCGAAGTATCCGGGGATGTTCTCCATCACGAGCGGCTGGTCGAGCCGGGCCTTGAGCGCGTTGGCGTTCCGCACGAACCGCGCCAGGAACTCTTCGGTGTAGAGCGGGGGGAACACGTAATGGAGGTTGTAGCGCCCGTCCTCCGTGTGGAGACACTGGAAGTGTTCGGCCACCCAGGGGGTGCGATACAGCGCGGCGAGCCGGCGGGCGCGACGGATGGACCGCTCGTCCAGGGGCTCCGAGAGCTGACCCAGATAGTCGTGTAACAGGAGGGTGTACCGCTCCCTGATCCGAGGCCACCAGGGATCGTCCGCGCGGGGGGGATCGGCCATGGCAAGGTGGTCGATCCCGTTCCCGGCGGCCAGCTCCCGGCCGAGGTGCGGATTGTAGAAAGCGCCGACGGAGAGGGGCATCGGCCGTCAGACCCCGGCCCTCAATCGGTCCGTGAAGACCTTCACCTGCGCCGCGATCATCGGGATGTCTCCCCGGTCGGTCCACTCGGCCGCGATCTCCTCGGCGGTGCGCGCGCCGTCGAGCCGCTCCACGATGAATCGCTCGCGCTCGCCCCACTCCGCCGCCGCCCGGCGCAGCCCGGCGTCGGCCGCGGGCAGCCGGAACGCCGCGGCCACCATCGCGTCAATCTGACGCACCAGGTCCTCGGGTAACGGTCGCCGGGCGGCCTCCAGGTTCTGGTCCACCTGCTCCGGGGTCCGGGCCCCCGCCAGCACCACCGCCACCCCGGGGCGGGCCAGCACCCAGCCGAGGGCCAGTGCCGAGAGGGTGAGGTCCAAGCGCCGGGCCACGGGTTCGAGCCGCTCGATGACCCCGCGCCGCCGCGCGAATTCCGGGCCCTGGAACCAGTAGATCCCCCGGCGGTGATCGCCGGGGGCGAACTCGGGTGGCGCCTCGAGCTTGCCCGAGAGCAAGCCCGACGCCAGCGGGCGATAGGCCAGAAACGCCAGCCCCCGCTCGCGCGCCAGCGGCAGCTCCCGCAGCTCCACGTCCCGGTCGAACAGGTTGTAGGGCCCCTGGTAGCTCGCGACCGGCGCGATCTCCATCGCTCGGCGCAGCTGGAGGTGCGTCGCGTTCGCGATGCCCACGGCGCGCGCCAGTCCTTCCGCCTGGAGTCGGCTCAGCCCATCGAGCGCCCGTTCCCAATCGCCCAGCGCCTCGTGAAGTTGGAGCAGATCCACGTAATCGGTGTCGAGCCGGCGCAGCGAGGCCTCCAGGGACGCCCGCGGATCGTCTCGCGGACCGACCTTCGTGGCGATCACGATTCGGTCGCGCACCGGTTTCAGGACGCGACCCAACAGGCGCTCCGACTCCCCGTCGCCATAGGAGGGAGCGGTGTCGAAAAACGTCACGCCGCGCTCCACCGCCCGCCGCACCGTGGCTTCGCGGCCGGATCGGTCGCCCGCAGAGCCCCACCCCGCGCCTCCCACCGCCCACGCCCCGAAACCCAGCGTGGCCGGGCCGGAGCCGAAATGCGGCGGGGGCCCGAGCGTCCGCCGGGCCCCCGTATGCACCAGTCCCCCGCTCAGGAGTGACAGGTGGGCACGAGCTCGTCCGTCTCGACGATCTCCGGACGATGACAGCTCGGCACCAGCTCCTGCGTCTCGATGACGTGCATACCGCCTCCCAAAAAAGGAGTGGAGAAGGGACTGCAACCCTACCATACGGGCCGCCGGAGACCCCGTCAACCCGCATCCTCCACAATGGTCTCTGTTTCCCGGATGGTTCCCCCGTTACGTTCTCTCAGGCTGAAGGCGGAGCTGGCGGGCGAACCTCGATGATCCGGATCGAAACGCTCCTCACCGAGCAGGCGCTGGCCGACGAGTTTCTCCTCGCGCTCCGCGCCCGCCGGCTGGAGGAAAAGTTCTTCTACTGGTTCCCTCTGTCGGTGCGCGCCTGGCTGGCGCTGTGCTCGGACGGGGCCTACCGCAACTACGTGCGTTCCCGTTCGCTCGTCGCCCGCTCCGCCGGCGACCTGGCGGCGCTGGTTGGGCCGGGACCCGTGGAGGTGCTCAGCCTGGGCGCCGGGCAGGGGGACAAGGATCTGCTCCTGCTCGAAGCCCTGCGCGCGCGCGGCGCGCGCGCGGCGTATGTGCCCGTGGACACGAGCCAGGCGTTGCTCGAGCTCGCCTGCGCCGCGGCCACGGCCGCGGGGTTTCCGGCCGTGGGCGTCAAGGCCGACATCGGACGTGCCGACCACCTCGAAGCCGTCCGGGCCGAGCCGGAGACCCCCCGTCGGCTGGTGCTCGTGCTGGGGAACACGCTCGGGGCGTTCGATCCCCTGGAGGCCGCGCGGGCGGTGCGCCGGCTGCTGCGGTCGCAGGACCTGGTCCTGCTCGACGGGGAACTCTACGCCGGCCCGACCACCGTGGCGGGG
>DATLXT010000067.1:0-12189 GCA_035575475.1 Gemmatimonadales bacterium
GCTCAGGTGCACCATGCGCGGATGGTCGCGCTAGCCGGAATGCGCCCGCCCCGGGTCCCGAGACCGGGTCTTTCCCAGCGGGTTTCCCACACAGCGGTGCCGGCTCACGGCCGCAACGTACCCGGAGCGGGGGCGCCGCGTCAACGGGGCGCCTGTCACGACCCCGTCACGGGCGGCCCGAAGCGGGATCCCGCGACCCCGCCACGACCTGGAGGAAGGCCTGATACACCCGATCGGACCACCAGGAGCGTCGCCGGGCCATCTCCGCCAGCGCGTCGCTCCGGGAAAGCCTGGGCTGGCCGGGACGCGCCGTGACCAGGGCGTCGTAGAGGTCCAGGATGCCGACGATCTGCGCCGGGAGCGGGATGGCGTCGCCCCGCAACCCGTCGGGGTACCCGCTGCCGTCGCAGCGCTCGTGGTGCCACCGGATGATGGGCTTGATGTCCCAGGGGAACTCGACGCCGGCGAGCATCTCGAGACCCCAGATGGGATGGAGCTCCACCAGCGCGCGCTCCTCCTCGGTCAGGGGGCCGGCTCTGGTGAGGACCTCGTGGGGAATCCCGACCTTGCCCAGGTCATGCAGGTAGGCGCCGAGGAGGACGGCGGTCTCGTCGGCTTCCTCGAGCCCGAGGATCCGCGCCATGGCCACCGCGTCCCGCGCCACCCGTTCGCAGTGGCCGTAGGTGTACGGATCGCTGGCCTCGATGGACTGCCCCCAGGCCCGCACCACTTCCAGGTAGGTGGCCTGAAGCGCGGCCATCTTCCCGCCCACGTGCACCAGGTCCATGCGCGCGTCGAGCCGCTGGAAGAGGCGGTAGGCCGCGTGGAGGAGCCGTAAGGCCTCCTGGTTCCGGCCCATGGCCTGGTAGAGCACCGCCAGCTCGTGCGACGCCTCCGCCTCGCCTAGCGCCGATCCCGCCGACACCGCCAGCTCGACCGCCGAGCGCAGCCGCGACTCGGCGAGGGCGGCGCGCCCGGTCTCCCGGTACACCATGCCCAGCACGCGGTAGGCGTCCGCCTTGGGGCCCCGCGCGCCCAGCTGATCGAACAGGGCCAGGGCTTCTTCGGCGCTCTGCCGCGCGTTCTCGTAGCGCTGGCGCGCCACGTCCACCTCGGCGTGATTGACCAGACACAGACCCCGCAGGTAGGCGTCTCCGGCCCGCTCGGCGATGGCGCGACTCTCGCGGAAGTAGATGTCCGCCGCGTCGAACAATCCCAGGTCGGCGCTCGCCATGCCGAGGTTGTGATAGGCGATGGCACAGCCGTGCTCGTCGCCGGCACTGCGATAGGCCTCGAGCGACCGCTGATAGCGCGCCAGCGCCTGATCGAGCTGCCCCTGGATGTTGGCCAGGATGCCCAGGTTCTGCTCCACCCGGGCCCGGAGGGCGCGCGCGCCCCCGCCCAGCTCCAGCGCCCGGAGGAACGCCTGGCGGGCGTCGGCCAGCGAGCCGGTGGAGAGGTGGAGGCCCCCCAGGGTGTTCAGCGCTTCGGCGGCGAGCTCGTCGTCGCCCGCCTCCCGGGCCACCTCGTAGCTCCGCCGGCACTGGGCCAGCGCCTGATCGGTGTCGCCCCGATGGTGCCGCAGAACCGCGACCCGCCGGAGCGCCGCGGCGAGCACGCCGGGAGCGTTCTCCCGCTGGGCCTCCGCCACCGCGGCGTCGTAGTGCTCGATCGCCTCGGGAATGCACCCCTTCCGCTCTCGGTCGCGCGCCCGGTCCAGCCACTCGGCCGCCCGGCGGGCCTCGACGCGCGGCGCGAGGTCG
Source organism: Gemmatimonadales bacterium (assembly GCA_035575475.1). Lineage (GTDB taxonomy): Bacteria > Gemmatimonadota > Gemmatimonadetes > Gemmatimonadales > GWC2-71-9 > DATLXT01. The sequence continues at coordinate 1,764 of DATLXT010000067.1, forward strand.
CCGCCGCGCCCCACGGCGGGCGGTGCCGGCACCGCGTTACCAGGCGACCGCATAGGTCGAGAAGTGCTCGAGCCGCCCGGTGACGACCTGGGCCGACGGGTCATCCACCGAGTCGAGATACTCGAGGATCTGGAGCAGATCGGTGGTCCAGGCGATCCGCTTGGCCACCGTGAGCCCCAACAGCTCGCAATCGGCGTAGCTCAGGGCCAGCGTCGCGGGCTGGGCAAAGACCAGTCCCTCCGGCTGGAAGCGCACCTGCCGGGCGCTGTCCGAGGGCGCCACGGCCGTGATGCTGACCGGGGCGGCGAGGGCCCCGGCGGGCACCGAGAGCGCGTGCGGCCCCACGCGAATCGTCCCGCCCTCCGGCCCGACGGTCTGGGTCACCGAGTCGGCCGGCAGCGGGGCGCACACGAGCAGACCGCTGGGCAGGGCGGGTGGAATCAGATCGGCCCGCGGCAGCAGTCCGGGCGCGGCCGGCCCGGTGGGCGCCGGGTCGCGGCAGCTCCAGCCGCTCGCGAGCGCGCCGCCCAGCAGCGCGGGGAGCAGGAGACGCGTCAGCGTCATAGGCTGATCCTCCTCTGGTCGAGCACGAGGCCCGGGGGTGTGCCGCGCGGCGGGGCGGCCGCCTCCGCCGCCGGAGCCTCGAACCGGCGCACCCACGGCTCGGCGGGCTCCGGCTTGCCGTGGCGCACCGCGGCCCGGGCCCGCAACAACAGGTCCACCGGGTCGATCGGCGCGTAGGTCAGATTGGTGACGGCGTCGTACCCCGCCCGGAGCGTCTTGCCGGGAACCACCGGGGTGCCCCCCACCACCGCGCCCCGCAGCACCGCGCCGAGTCGCCGGGCCAGGTTCAGGGCGCCGCCGTGGTCGGTCCCCGGGGCCAGCACCGCGAACTCGGTGGGGCTCAATGCCCCGACGACGTCCGAGAGGCGCGATGCCCGCACCACCATGCCTCCGGCCGTGCCATCGGTGGCGTCGCTTTCCAGCGACAGGACCACGCAGGCCAGCGCGCCGTGCTTGCGGGCCATGAGCGCGCCCAGTTCCCGCGCGCGGCGCGCCAGAGCGGGCGGCGTGTGCACGCCCAGCCCGGCGTCCGCCAGCCCGTCCCCCAGGGCGCGGTCAATGTTCCGTTTGGCCTGCACGTAGGTCTGAACCTTGAGCGACAGATCGTCCGGGTCGGGCGGATGGCAGATGAAGTCCCAGGCACCGGCCCGCAGCGCCGCCACCCGTTGCTCCGGCGTGGGCGGCCCGCCCACGAGCAGGAGGATCGGCACGTAGTGGCCGATCCGGGGATCGGCGTGGAGCAGCCGGCAGACTTCCATACCCGACATGTCGGGGAGTTCGAGATCGAGAACGATGAGATCCGGACGCAGGTCGCGGGTCCACCGCAATGCCAGGGTGCCCGAATACACCTGGACCGTGGCGTACCGCTCGTCGGCGGCGAGACCCGGAAGGGAGCGCTGGTGCACGGCCGCGACCAGAACGACGGGCCGCGCGGTGGTGGCGAGGACCATGGGCACGCGTTGCGGTTCTGCATCAAACGCGCCACTGGCGCCGGACGCGGCCGGGGGCCGGGCGGCTCAGCCCGGCGGGCTCGCACGTGGCGCCGGCGCCACATCCCATGGACGCCGTGCCACGCGCGGTGCCGCGCGCGCGCTAATTGGCCTTGAGGACCGCGTGGACGAAGTTGAGGACCTTGGTCTCGACCCACTCGGCCGAGAGGGCGTCCACGCCGATGGTGCCGAGCCGCTGGCTGGTGGCCCCGGTCACGGGCGGGGCCGCCGGGGAGGGCTTGACCTCGGCGTGGACCACCACGCCGTGGCGGGGATCATAGCGAAAGATCAACGCGGAGGCGAGGGCGAAGTGCGCGCCCGCGCCGCGCCCGGTGCGCGGGGTAAAGGACAGCGCCACGCTGGGGTAGGCGTTGTCCAGGTCGGTGTGATCGCGCGTGGTGGCCTGGTGCCCGGCGTGGCGGAGCTCCTCCATCACCAGGTCGAGCACCGGCCGGACCAGCTGGCGGAGCTTTTCGCCGCAGGCCCGCCGCCGGGTCTCCAGGGCCCGGGTCTTGGCGGGCGGCGCCTCCGCCGCCCGCTCCGCGTAGGCCTCGAGCAGCGCCCGCAACTTGGCCAAGTTTTCGTCTTTCATCGAGTTACCGAATCTAGCAGGGCCGGGGGCGCCGGGCCGCATATTGGGTGTCTTGACAACTGATGTTTAAACATCCATCTTCGACACCATGCCACCGGCCCTGCGCGAGGAGATCCGCCAGCGGAGACCGTTCCCGAGCCTCGAGGAAGAGGCGTTCTTGAACCTCGCCCGCACTGCGGCGGTGGTGCGCGACCACTTCGAGCGGCTGCTCGCGCCGCACGGGATCAGCCTGGCCCAGTACAACGTGCTCCGCATCCTGCGCGGTGCCGGCCCCGAAGGGCTCTGTCGGAACGAGATTCGGGACCGCCTCATCACCCGAATGCCCGACGTCACCCGCCTGCTCGACCGGATGGAGGCCGCCGGGTGGATCACCCGGGCCCGCGGCACCGAGGACCGCCGGCTGGTCTCCACCCGGCTCACCCCCCGCGGGAAGGCGCTGGTCAACTCGCTCGACGCCGCGGTCAGGACCGAGCACCAGCGGCGCCTGGGACACCTGTCCAACGCCCAGCTCCGGAGCCTGATCGAGCTGCTGACCCTGGTGCGCCGGGAACCCTGAGCGGGGGCGTTTTGTTGCGGATATGCGTGTTGTAACACTGAGATGTGGAACACGAAACAACCTGGAGGTCGAGTGACCATGCGTCTCATTCATCCCGCGTCTCCCCGGCAATTGAACCTGGGACTCGCCATCCTGCGAGTCATAGTCGGGGTGATCTTCGCGGCCCACGGGGGCCAGAAGCTCTTTGTCTACGGCCTGGACGGCGTGGCCGGCACCTTCGGCCAGATGGGCATCCCCCTCGCGAGCCTCACCGCTCCGGCGGTCGCACTGGTGGAGTTCTTCGGCGGCCTCGCGCTGATCCTCGGCCTGCTCACCCGGCTGGCCGGCTTCGGCCTGGCCGTGACCATGCTCGGGGCCCTGCTCCTGGTGCACCTGCGGGGCGGCTTCTTCCTGCCCACGGGCTACGAGTACGTCCTCGCGCTCCTGGGCGCCTCCGCCGCCCTCACCATCACGGGCGGCGGCCGCTACTCCCTCGACGCCCTCCTCGCCGAACGCCGTACCACCGCCCGCAGTGAGCAGCCCCAGCTTCAGGGCGCCTGAGGAGCCCGTGGGCGCGGCCGGCGGGGAACGCTTCCGGGACGCGGCCGGCGGAGAGCCGGCCGTACCCGGAAGCTACGGGGAGCCGCCCCGGGGCTTCCGCTTGCCGGAGGCCGTTCGCCTGGGTCCGGTGCGCCTTCAGGTCGCCGACCTGGCACGCTCCCTGCCCTTCTACGAGAGCGTCCTCGGGCTGCGCCTGGCGGCGCGCGACGCGGCCGAAGCCCGGCTCGCCGTCCCGGGCGATCCCGCGGTGCTGGTCGAGCTCCGCGAGCGGCCGGGCGCCCGCCCGGTGCCGCCTCGCGGGCGGCTCGGGCTCTATCACTTCGCGATCCTCTTGCCGGACCGCCCCTCGCTGGGGCGCTTCGTGCGCCATCTCGGGAAAACCGGCGTCCCCTGGGGCGCCGCGGATCACCTGGTGAGCGAGGCGCTCTACCTGCACGACCCGGACAATCTCGGGATCGAAGTCTACGCCGATCGCCCGCGGACCACCTGGCGCCGGGTGGGGCGCGAACTCCTGATGAGCACGGAGCCGCTGGACCTGAGGGATTTGCTTCAGGCGGCGGGCGACGGGTCCTGGACCGGCATGCCCGCGGGCACGAGAATCGGGCACGTGCATCTCCATGTGGGGGGCCTCGGGCGCGCGGCCGAGTTCTACTCCGAGGCGCTCGGGTTCGACCGTACGGTGTGGCATTACCCCGGCGCCCTGTTCTTCGGAGCCGGGGGCTATCACCACCACGTGGGGACGAACATCTGGGCCGGCCCGGCCGCCGCGCCTCCCGCCGACGACGAGGCTCGTCTGCTGGAATGGACGCTCGAGCTTCCGGACCGGGAGGCGGTGGAACGCGCGGCGCGGAGTCTCGAGGGTGCCGGGTTCCCGGCGGACCGGCAGTCGAGCCCCCCGGCCCTCGTCACCCGAGATCCCTGGGGGACGCCGCTCCGGCTCCGGGCCGCCCGCTAGGGCGCCGTTCCCCAATCAAGGACTCGTCCCCGCGCGCTACTCCTCGCCGCCAGCTCCAGGCCCCGCATGACCTCCAGCGCCTGCCCCGGCGTGACCGCGGGGCTCGCGGTCCCGAGGATCGCGTCCCGGATGTTCTCGTAGTAGCGGGTGAAGCTCGAGCGCATCGTGGGGACGGTCCGGCTCCCCTCGGCGGTGATGAGGCGGCCGTAGTTCTCCGGCGGCTCGGCGTCCCAATCCGGCTGGTCCGGCGTGCCGCCGGATTTCAGGGCTTCCTCCTGGGGATCGAGTCCGTACTTGACGAAAGCGCCCCGGGTCCCGCGAAGGGCGAACGACGGCGCCACCGGCGGCGCCAGCAGGGAGCCGCGCAGCAGCGCCCGCAGGCCGGGATAGTGCAGGGTCACGTCGAACGCGTCGTCCACCAGCGCGCCATCACGCTCGACCCGAATGTCGGCCGAGACCGCCTCCGGAGTTCCGAAGAGCAGCAGCGCCTGGTCGAGCAGGTGCGGCCCCAGGTCGAACCACACCCCGGATCCGGGGAGGGCCTGCTCGCGCCACGCCCCGGGCTTCACGTCGGGCCGGAAGCGGTCGAAGTGCGCCTCGTAGCCCACGACGCGGCCCAGGGTGCCCTCGGCCACGACGTTCTGCACGGTGACGAAATCGCCGGTATAGCGCCGCTCCTGATAGACCGACAGCACACGGCGCCGCTCCCTGGCCAGCTCCACCAGCTCCTCGGCCTCGGCGAAGGTGGTGGTGAACGGCTTGTCCACCACCACGTGGCGGTCGGCGAGGAGGCACTGCTTCGCGATCGGATGATGCGAGGGGTTGGGCGTGGCGACCACGACGAGGTCAACGGGCTGCGCCAGCAGCTCCTCGACGCTCCTGACGAAGGTCACCTCCGGATAGCGTGGGTCCGCCCCCCCGCTGCGCCGGACGATCCCGGTGAGGCGGAGTCCGGCCACGGCGCGAATGACGGGGGCGTGGAACACCTGGCCCGCCAGGCCGAATCCGACGAGACCGACGTCGAGCATGACCCCCCTAACGCCTCGGAGCCGGGGCCGGCACCCCGTCAGGTGGCGATCCCCCGCCCCGTGGCGATAGAATGCTCCGGGCTGCGGGGAGGCGCGATCGCCCATGCTGCTGCGAATCACCAAGGATTACGACGCCATGAGCGAGGCCGCGGCGCGGATCGTCGCCGAGCGGTTGCGCAAGAAGCCTGCGCTGGTGCTGGGTCTGGCCACGGGGAGCACGCCGCTGGGCACGTACCGGGCGCTCATCCGCATGCACCGCGAGGAGGGGCTCGATTTCTCCAAGGTTACGACGTTCAATCTGGACGAGTACGTCGGCCTGCGCCCCTCCCACCCGCAGAGCTACCACTGGTTCATGGAAGAGCAGCTCTTCAAGCACGTGAACGTGGACCGCCGCTTCACCTTCATCCCCGACGGGACGGCCCCGGACGTGGAGTCGCACTGCGACTGGTACGAAGCGGAAATCCGGGCGGCGGGGGGAATCGATCTCCAGATCCTCGGGATCGGGCGGAACGGGCACCTCGCGTTCAACGAGCCCGGCTCCTCGCTGGGGTCCAGGACCCGAATCAAGCCGCTCACGCCGGAGACCCGCCGCGACAACGCCCGATTCTTCGCGTCCCCGGACGAGGTGCCGACCCACGCCATCACCATGGGCATCGGGACCATCATGGAAGCCCGGGAGCTGATCCTGCTGGCCAGCGGCGAGGAGAAGGCGGACGCGGTGAAGGCCGCCGTGGAAGGACCGATCACGGCGATCGTCCCCGCGTCCATCATGCAGATGCACCGCCACGCCTACGTGATCGTGGACCAGGCCGCGGCGTCGAAAATCGCGGGCACCTATCTGGGCTAGGGGTCCGGAGCGAGCCCGCTACGCGTGCGCCGCCCAGGCCGGGTCGCCCGGCGTGTAGGGGACGCACGGGTCGAAGCGTCCCGGGGTCTCGACGTAACGCTGGGCCTGGGTGCAGCCGATCTCCGAAGTGAAGTAGCCGAGCAGGGCCAGTTCCTTCATGAGGCGGAAGAAGTGCGGCGGGGTGTCGTTGCCGCGCCGTGCGTCCATGTAGGCCTTCTGCTCGCGGTCCAGGCGCTCCAGCAGGGCGAGGCGCTGCGCCGGCGAGAGGCCCAGGAACCCGGCCGCCCGCACCTGCTCCATGCCCTCGCGGAAGACCGCCTGATCGCGCTCGGTGTACGTGTCGGTGACCATCAGGGCCATGAAGGCGCCGGTCTGCGCCGCCTTGGCACCCGGGGTCTTGGTCTCGGGCAGGATGGTGTCCGCGATCTCGTCGAGCAGCGCCACGTCCTCCGGGGTGAAGCGGCCCACGCCCTGCCGGGTGACGGCGGCGCGGGCGGAAGCGTCGAGCCGCTCCGCCGCCTCGAGGATCCCGCCGCCCGCCACCAGGCCGACGCCCCCCAGCAACAGCGTCACATGCCGAATCGCCTGGCGCCGGTCCATCACGTCGTCGGGTCTCGGTTCCGCTGCCGACATCGTCAGTCCTCCCGGTGGAGCTAGAGATTTCGGCGCTTCAGCTCTTCCACGGCGAAGTTCGCCGCCCGAGCGGTGAGCGCCATGTAGGTGAGCGAGGGATTCACGCACGACGCCGAGGTCATGCACGCCCCGTCCGTGACGAACACGTTCGGGGCGTCCCACACCTGGTTGTACGCGTTCAGGACCGAGGTCCGGGGATCGCGGCCCATGCGCGCCGTGCCCATCTCGTGAATCCCCATGCCGGGATAATACTCGGCGTCGTAGGTGCGCACGTCCTTGACCCCGCACGCTTCCAGCATCTCGGCCATGTCGTTGGCCATGTCGCGCCGCATGCGGCGCTCGTTCTCGCCGATGGCGCAGTCGATGGCGAGCACCGGCAACCCCCACTTGTCGGTGCGCGACTGGTCGATCCACACCCGATTCGCGTGGTTGGGGAGCATCTCGCCGAACGCGGTCGCCCCGATGGTCCAGGCGCCCGGCTGGGCCGCCCGGTCCTTGAAGGCGCCGCCCACACCCAGCTCGGCCACGGCCCGCGACCACCCCTGCCGGCTCGCGCCCCCCTGGTAACCGAAGCCGCGGAGGTAGTCGCGCCGGTCGCCGAACAGGTTCCGATAACGGGGGATGTAGAACCCGGTCGGCCGCCGGCCATAGTAGTACTTCCGCTCCAGGTCCGGCTCTTCCAGCGTGCCCGAAGCGCCCACGCGGAAGTGATGATCCATGAGGTTGTGGCCCAGCTCCCCGGAACTCGACCCCAGCCCCCCCGGCCAGACGTCGGTGGCCGACCGCATCAGGATCCAGGTCGAGTTGAGCGCCGAGGCGCAAAGGAAGATCACCCGCGCGGTATACTCGGTGGTCTGGAGCGTGACGGCGTCGAGCACGCGTACGCCCGTGGCCCGCTTGCGGTCCTTGTCGTAGATCAGCTCCGTGACGATGGCGAAGGGGCGGAGCGTCAGGCGCCCCGTCGCCATCGCGGCGGGCAGAGTGGACGACTGGGTGCTGAAGTAGGCGCCGAAGGGGCAGCCCAGCCAGCAGGCGTTGCGATACTGGCAAGGGGAACGCCCCGGGAGAGGCTGGGTGAGATTGGCGCAGCGTCCCGGGATGATCCGCCGCCGGCCGTCGAAGTGGCGGCGGAGCCGCTGCGCGATGAGCTCCTCGCCGCAGTTGAGCGGCATGGGCGGCTGGAACTGGCCGTCGGGCAGCTGGGGCAGGCCCTCGCGCGACCCCGAGATCCCCGCGAAGCGTTCGACATGATCGTACCAGGGAGCGAGGTCGCGATAGCGGATGGGCCAGTCTATGGCCACGCCCTCGCGCGCGTTGGCCTCGAAGTCGAACTCGCTCCACCGATAGCTCTGGCGCCCCCAGAGCAAGGACCGGCCGCCTACCTGATAGCCCCGGAACCAGTCGAACCGCTTGATCTCGGTGTAGGGGGAATCCTGGTCCGAGGCCCACCAGTCGAGGTTCTTCTCGTTGAGGGGGTAGTCCCGCCGCAGCACCGGATAGGCGAGCTCCATGGCCCGGGTCCGGCCGCCGCGGTGGGGATACTCCCAGGGGCCCTTGGTGGCGTTCACGTAGTCCGTCACGTGCTCGACGTTCTTGCCGCGCTCGAGCAGGAGGACGGTGAGGCCCTTCTCGGTCAGCTCCTTCGCCGCCCACCCGCCGGAAATCCCCGATCCCACGACGATGGCGTCATAGCTTTGCGGTGGCACGATCCCCCCTTCTCCATCGGCCAAGAGACGTTGCGCTGGATCCGCGCGCGGGCCCGCGCCCGGCGGGGGTCAGCATCCCCACGGCCCGAGGCCCGGGCGTGGCCAATGATACGCGCATCCGGGCCGAGCCGCGAGCCGTCACCGGTGCCGGGGCCCGGTTACGGCGCCGCCCCCACCACCACCGCCCGCCCTCCCCGGCCCCGGGTATCGAAGACCCGCAGCGTGACCGGTCCCCGGACCCGAACCGGCCCGGTGTATCGGGGCGACTGCGGGGTGGGGACACGTCCGTCGGTGGTATAATGGATGGCGAGCCCGGGGTACTCCACGTTGGCCCGGAGCACGCCTCCCTCCACCACCGCGCCGGGCGGCGGCAGGCGATAGCCGATCCCGCCCTGCCAGTGGTCGAGGCGCGGTAGCTCCCGCCGGCCCAGGCGGTTGGCGAACTCGTTCCAGGCCTCGAGCAGCGCCCGTTCCCGGGCCGCTCGGTCTTGGAGGCGGGACCAGGCGGGCTCCGGGGCCCAGGCGCGCTCGGCCAGCGCCAGCAGGCGCGGGAACGCCATGTATTCCCAACGCTCCGGGCCGACCAGGGTCTCGCTCCAGAGTTGCCCCTGCATCCCGCGAATGTTGCGCCGGCCTTGCGCCGTCGGCCGGACCGCGGCGGCATAGCGGGTTTCCTCGATCGGGTTCCCCCAGACGTCCCGGCGCGCGGTGCGGAAGAGATCGAAGGGCAGGAACTCCCAGGCGGTGCGGGTGTCCACGAACCCGGCCCAATAGAGGCCGGGCTCGGCGGGGTCCTTGTCGTAGGCCAGGTCGAAATAGAGGCTGCCCGCGTTCGACAGCACCACCTCGTAGCCCCCGTTGGCCAGCCGATAGCCCAGGTCCTCGGCGCCCCATCCCCACACCGCGTTCCACACAAAAGGCACGAATCCCCGCCCCACGAACTCCGGATTGGGTCCCTTGGGCCCGGGAGTGTGGAACCGGTGTGCCAGCGCGACCTCCTCCCACCCCGCGAGCTTCAGCCCGCGGCGCTCCAGGATGTCGGCGCTGCGGCGCAGGAAGTAGTCGAAAAGGTCCGCCGTCTGATTCAGGTCCGGCGACTCGTCGAGCAGCCGCCGGCACGCGGGCGACCGCTCCCACACGCCGGGCGGCACTTCGTCCCCGCCGACGTGGACCAGCGTGAGCGGCGCCCCCGCGTCGGCGTGCATCGCGGCCAGCTCGTCCACCACCGCTTCGATGAACCGGTAGCTCGACTCGAGGCAGACGTTGATCACGTTGTCGGCATACCGCTGGACCGACTGATAGGCGGACCGGTCGTCGGGGTCGCGAAGCCGGAATCGCGCGGCGTCCTCCTCCCGCCCCGGCCCGCCGAGCCGGCGGGAGCGCGCCTCCATGGCCACGATGGCCGCGCGGGCGTGGCCGGGGAGATCGATCTCCGGGACGACCTGGATGTGCCGCTCGGCGGCGTACCGGAGCAGGTCCACGTACTCGGCGCGCGAGTAATGTCCGCTGCCGGGCGGCCGCCCCGGATACGGCCCCGAGCCGTAGGCCGGCCGCAGGTGATCGTGCTCGTCCGGCGTGTGGCCGCGCCGCCCGCCGACCTCGGTGAGCTCCGGCAAGGCGCCGATCGCCAACCGCCACCCCTCGTCGTCGGAGAGATGGAGATGGAAGCGGTTGAGCTTGTAGAACGCCATCACGTCGAGGAGCTTCTTCACCGCCTCGAGGGGTTGGAAGTTGCGCGCCACGTCCAGGTGCATGCCGCGATGCGCGAGCCCCGGCCGATCTTCGACCAGGACGGCTGGCAACTCCAGGCTGGGCCGCGGGCGCGCAGAGACCTCGATGGGCAGGAGCGCCTGAAACGACTGCGCGCCGTAGAACACGCCGGGCGCCGATCCGCCCACGATCGTCACCCCCGACCCGGAAGCGACGGTCAGGCGATACCCCTCGGTCGCCATCGCGGTGTCCGCCCGCAGGACGATGATTCCTCCCCCCGCCGGAGGGGTCGCCGGGGGGGCCGCG
>DATLXT010000068.1:0-5411 GCA_035575475.1 Gemmatimonadales bacterium
GGGTGGAGTCGAGGAGCAGGGTGGACCGGACGGTCCCGGTGGCGGGGTCCAGCGCGTCCACCCGCCGCCGGGTGCCCGACGAGTCCGCTCCCCCCAGCACGTAGAGCCGGCCGTCGGGGCCCAGCACCATCGCGATGCCGGCCACGGCGTAGGCCACCGGCACCTCCCGGCCCCGGGCGGGGAGATACCGCGGGTCTCCCCCGGCGACGTGCGAGAGGCCGCGTCGCGTGGTCCACACCGGCGTCCCGTTGCGGTCGTACTTTCGGATCTCGTCGGTCACGAGAGGCGCGAAGTACACGGCCCCGTCCGGGCCCAGCGCCACGGCGCCGGCGTTCACGAACTGGGCGAGGAACGGCGGATCCGGCACCCGGACGGCTGCGAGCCCCTCGACCGGCGCGCCCAGCGTGTCCAGGATGCGGAGGAGCGGCGTGGTGTCGGGCTCGGGGAGGAGGGCGGGGATGCGGTAGGGCGACCGGACGGCCGCCACGCGGGTCCCGGTCGCGTCACCGGCGTAGAGCGCCGCGGCGAAGGGGGGCGGCCACTCGCGGATCAGCCTTCCCGCGGTGTCGAGCACCAGCGCGTCGCCGGTCAGCTCGGTGACCAGCAGGCGCTCGCCCAGCGGGGAGACGGCCACCGGCTGGGCCAGCCACGGCGCCGTGATGGTCCCCGAGGGGTGGAGCCGCGCGTCGAAGGCGACCACGCGGCTGTGCTCGGGGTCGGGCGCCCAGGAGCGCCCGCCCACCCAGGCGGCGGGCGAGCGCTCCAGGAACAGCAGGGTGAGACCGTCCGCGCCGTCGCGGGCGCAGGCGGCCGCGGCGCCGAGCAGCGCCAGGGCCGCGGCCCGCGGGCGCAGGCTCACCGGCTCAGCTCGCCGCCGAGACGGACTTCACCTCGATGGTATGGAGGCCGTTCTTGGTGCGGTGGACTCCGGTCACCTTCACCTTCTGCTCGGCGTAGGGGGCGAACTTGGGGTTCTGAGCGTTCCCCATGCCGGAGCCCAGGGGGAGGTAGAGCGTCCCGTCGTCGCCCAGGATCCCGAGCGGGACCCCGGCGCTGGCGCACTTCCCGGCGCACTCCTTGTGGCCCTCGCCCTTGGCGCCCATCAGGGTGTAGCAGTTCAAGTCCACCACCTGACCGGTGATGGTGACTTCCTTGGCGTCGCCGGCCTGCGGCTGGCCCTGCGCCTGGAGCGGCAGGGCGAACATCACCGCCACGGCAGTGCCGGCGAGAATCCGCTTCAGCATCGTGACAACCTCCGTTGAGAGTTATTCCCGTGTGAGCTGGCGGGGCGACGCCAGTCGCCCCGTGGTACATACGCCGGCGCCCCGGGTTCCAGATTCCCCGGTATATTGCGCCCATGAGCGAGGAGTTTCGCGGTCTGGTCGAGACCTTCGGCCGGGGCTGGGAGAAGGGCGACGTGGACGCCATAGTCTCGGTCTTCACGCCCGACGCCACGTTTCTGGATCACCCGTTCGGCGCCAAGGAAGTGGGCCATGCGGCCATCCGCGCCTACTGGGCCGACGTCCCCAAGAATCAGGCCGAAGTCACCTTCAAGCCGGGCGAGATCTTCACAGCTGGCCCCTGGTTCGCCGTGGAGTACCGCTGCACCTATCGCCGGCGCCGGACCGGCGAGTGGGTGGACCTGAGGGGCGCGATGTTCTGCGAGACTCGGGATGGGAAGATCAGCGAAATGCGGATGTACGTTCACCGAAGCTAGGGGGTCCCGGCCCCCTGTTGCCGGTTCACGTAGTCGAGCGCCCATTCGATCAGTTCCGCTCGTCGGGTTCCGATCCTGATCGCCTGAGCGACCGCGTCCTCCGCGGCCATCCCGCGGTCCAGCACCAAGTAGGGGATGAGCGTGGCGCCCACGCGGTTGCCGCTGCCGCAGTGGAACAGCGCCTTCCGGTCGCCCACCAAATTGGCCACGGTGTCCCGCACCCGGGCCAGGGTGGCGTCGGTCAGGTGCGCGCCGGTGACCGGGAGGTTGAGGTACTCCATCCCGGCCGCCCGTACCAGGTCGGCCTCGTCGAGCCCCCGCGGCTCCATGGGATCGCGGATGTCGAGCACCACTTCGCATCCCGCCCGCGCCAGGGCGGCGATGTGCTCGGCGGTCGGCTGGCCGCCGGTGAGGAGGCCGGGCAACGGTTCGCAGGCGTTGGGGATGCCGGCGGCGGCGCGCAGGAGGTCGCTCATGGCTCGGGGCGGCGGACGGTTGGCGACAAGTATACCCCCCGCCGGCGGGTCGTGGCCACCGCGCCCGCCGCCTTCGCTTCGGCGCGCGGCGGGACGGGCCGCCCGGTGGTCAGGCCGCGCAACAGGAGAGCTTGGCGACGTCCTTCTGGAACGACTGAGCAGCGAGCCGGATCCCTTCCGACAGGGTCAGGTACGGGTGGAAGGCAGCCACCAGGTCGTCGAGCGTGAGCCCGTACTTGATGGCGAGCGCGGGCTCGGTGATCATCTCGCCCGCCTCGGCGGCGAGGATGTGGGCTCCGATGAGCTTTCGGGTCTCCCGATCCGCCACCAGCTTCACGAACCCCCGCGTGTCGTGCGCCGCCAGCGCGCGCGGCACGTGCTCCAGCGGGAGCGTCGAGACCAGCGGCTCGATTCCCTGCGCTCGCGCCTGGCCGTCGGTCAGCCCCACCGAGGCGACCGCCGGGTCGGTGAACGTGACCTTCGGGAGCACCCTGAGGTCGTAGCGGCGCAGGTTCCCCCTGAGCGCGTTCTCGGCCGCGAGCGCGCCGCCGTACGCCGCCACGTAGACGAACATGGGATCGCCGATGACATCGCCCGCGGCGTAGATGGCGGGGTTCGCCGTCCGGAGGAAGTCGTCCACCACGATCTCGCCCTTCTCGCCGAGTCTGACGCCCGCGGTCTCGAGCCCGAATCCCGCGGTGTTGGCCCGGCGCCCGGTGGCGACCAGAATCCGGGCGCCCTGCGCCGTGAGCGCCGCGCCGGAATGCCGGTAGGTCACGGTGTACCCCTCGGGCCCGCGCCCGACGCGTTCCACCGCGACCCCGGTTCGCACTTCGATCCCTTCCGCCCGGAGGTAGGCACCCAGCGCCTCGCCCACCTCGGGGTCCTCGGCGGGCACCACCCGGGGCAGGGCCTCGAGCACCGTCACCCGCACGCCCATGCGCGAGAACATCTGGGCCAGCTCCAGGCCGACCGCGCTGCCGCCGATCACGATCAGCGATTCCGGCAGCCGCTCGAGCGCCATGGCGGTCGCGTTGTCCAGGAAGCCCGCGTCGGCGAGCCCGGGAATGGGCGGCGCCCAGGGGGAGGCTCCCGTGGTGACGACGATCCTGCCCGCCGCGAGCCGCCGGCCGTCGGCGAGCTCGATGGTGCTGCCGGAGGTCAGCCGGCCGCGCCGCTCGAAGAGGGCGATGGTCGGGTAGGCGCCCAGGACGTCGCGGTACTTCGCCCGCCGCAGGTGCGCCACGAGCTCGTCCTTCTGGCCGCGGACCAGGGTCCAGTCGGGGGCGCCGTCCGTGGCCGGGATGCCCCGGAAGCCGTGGTGCGTCCGGCGGTGGTGCGCCTCGGCCGCGCGGATGAGGGTCTTGGACGGCACGCACCCCACGTTGACGCAGGTGCCGCCGAGCGTGCCGCCTTCGATGAGCCCCACGCGGGCGCCCAGCTCGGCGCCCCTGATCGCGGCGGCGAACCCGGCCGAGCCGCCGCCCAGCACCAGGAGGTCGTACTCGCGGCTCATGGCCCGCGCCGCGCGGCGCTGTCGGGCAGGACGCGCGCCGGGTACCCGGTGAGGCGGGTGAGATGCGCCGCGATGGCTTGGGGCGTGACCTTGCGGGGGTCGTAGCGCACCACCCCGAGGCTGTCCTCCAGCGTCACCTTGGCGCTGTAAACCCCGTCCAAGCGCTGGAGCGCGAGGCGCGCGGTGGCGGGGCAAGTGCCGCAGGTCATCCGCGAAATGTGGAGTCGCACCGTAGCGGTATCCGGAGCCTGGGCGACCAGGGCGAGGAGCAACGCGACTGCCGCGGGCGAGAACATCTTCGACCTCCTATCCGAGAACGAATCGCGACCACCAGGGGAACGTGACGAGGGGGATCGCGACCAGGGTGGCGGCCCACAACGCCCGCTTCATGCGACGGCGGGCGGTGGGCGAGGCGCAGGGGGTCCCGGGCTCGCACGCCTTGCGTTCCTCGCGGTGCAGCACCACGAACCCCAGGCCGAGGGCGAGGACGGTGCCCGAGACGAAATACGGGCGCAGCGGCTCGAAGGTGGCCGCGAGGCCGGCGCCGGAGAGGCCGAGCGTAATGGCCAGGAGGGGACCCGCGCAGCACAGGGCGGAACCGACGGCCGCCGCAATGCCGCCCGTGACCGCGAGGACGGTCTTAGTGACGGGTGTCGTCATCGTCTTCCAATGCTTGTAGGATCGGGCAGTCGTCGGTGGGCCGGCGCGCGGCGCAGGCGGCGGCCAGGCGCTCCAGCGTCCGCTTCAGGCGCTGGAGATCGCGGATCTTCTGTTCGACGACCGCGATCTTCTGCCTGGTCTTCCGCTCCACCGGACCGCACGCGGCGGCATGCCGGACCCTGAGGCCGAGCAACTCGTGGATTTCCTCGAGAGAGAACCCCAGTTCCTGGGCGTGCTTGATGAAGCGCAGCCGGCTCACCGCGTCCCCGGCGTACTGCCGATAGCCCGACGGCGTGCGGCGCAGCGGCGTCATCAGGCCCCTCCGCTCGTAGTAGCGGATGGTCTGGACGTTCACCGCCGCCGCCGCCGCGACCTGTCCGATCGTCAGGGCCGTCATTCCCCGCCATCCTTCTCGTCCCACACCAGGATAGACCCTATACCTAGGTATAGAGTCAAGCGGGAGGTGAAGAGAGTTTCATCCTCCCTTGTGAACCGGCTCAGCGCCCCGGTACGTTACTTGGGCACGATGATGAGTCCGGCACGCCACTCCGGCATCGGCAGGGCGCTCGCGATCCTGGTGCTCGCGAGCTACGCGCTGTCGTTCGTGCCTCCGGACGCGAGCCCCGCCCCCGACCCGATGGGGTGCATGGAGCACCACTCGCTCCCGCCCGGGCTCGCGATCCAGGCGGCCTCCCACCCGGCCGGCTGCCACTCCGGACCGATGGATGGGTGCAGCGCCATGCCGGGGTGCGCGGCGGTGTCCGTGGCGCTGGTGGCGACGCCGGTGCCGGTCCCGGCCTCGCCGGCGCCCATTCCCGCCGGGCCGCCGCCGGCGCCCTCGCTCCACGGCCTGCTGGCCTCGGGGCCACCGACTCCCCCTCCCGACTTCTGATCCTCCTCGCCCTCGGGCGACCCTAGGCCCCGGAACGGTCCGGGGCCGGACTCGACGTCCGTAGCGGCCCGCAGGGGCCGTACGCGGGAGGATCAGATGCACAATCGGCTCGACACCAGGGTGCTCACCCTCGGGCGGCCCGCGCCCGGT
>DATLXT010000069.1:0-3646 GCA_035575475.1 Gemmatimonadales bacterium
GCGGTTGAGCGCGACCAGCGACGTGTCGCCGGTCGCCAGGAGCTGGCCGTCGGGCACGCGCTGGGCCAGGTACCCGAAGGTGACGCGGCGGGAACCCACGTCCCGGGCCCAGCACTTCACCCGCACCAGATCGTCGTAGCGGGCGGGAGCGCGGTAGCGCACCCGGGCCTCGACCACCGCCAGAAACACTCCCTGCTCTTCCAGCTCGCGGTAGGAGACGCCGGTGCGGCGCAGGTGCTCGGTGCGGGCCATCTCGAACCAGATCAGGTAGTTGGCGTGGTAGACCACGCCCATCTGGTCGGTCTCGGCGTAGGTGACGCGATGCTCGATCTGGCTGGTGTGGTCCGGCGCGTCACTCACCGTAGGGAATCCAGATGTTCTTCACCTCGGTGGCGCGGCGGAGGAACTCCCGCCCTTCTCCCTCCCGGCGGTCGAGCCAATTCCGCGGGGCCGTCACGGTCCAGGTCCGCTTCATGTTGCCGGCCGACGCCTCTTCCACGGCCCGCGCACCGGCCGCACTGCCGAAGAACCACACCCCGTCCACGTCCAGGTGCTCGGCCAGCACCTGGGCCAGCGCCTCCTTGGCCCCGGTGATCACGTTCACCACCCCGTCCGGCACGTCGGAGGCCTCGAGGACCGTGTAGAACTCGGTGGCGGCGAGGGGGTGGGCTTCGGAGGGCAGGACCACGACCGTGTTCCCGACCGCCAGGGCCGGCGCCACCAGCGACACCAGCCCGAGGAGCGGGAAGGATTCGGGACAGGCGATCCCCAGGACGCCCACCGGTTCGTTCATCGCCAGGGTCACCCCGCGGATCGGGACCTGGTGCACCGCTCCGTCCCACTTGTCCGCCCAGGCGGCGTAGGTGAAGAGTCGCTCGATGCTGGCCTGGACCTCGCGGCGGCCCGCGTCCATGCCGGCCCCGGTCTGGGCGGCGATCCGTTGGGCGAACTCCTCGACCCGGAGCGCCAGATTCTCAGCGATATAGTAGAGGACCTGCGCCCGGTAGTGTCCTCCCCCTCCCCCTCCCCCTCCCCCCGCTCCCCGTCCCCACTCGGCGGCCGCGTGCGCCGCCTCCACCGCGTTCCGGATGTCCTTGCGGTTCCCTTCGGCCACCTCGCCCAGCAATTGTCCATCCACGCCGCGGATCTGGCGGGCATAGCCCTGATCCGGCCGCACCTGCTGGCCGCCGATGAAGAGTTTGTAGGTCCGGTTAATGGGCGGAACCGGGGCCCGGGCGGGCGCGATGCGGGACTCGGGATGGGGGATGGGAGACGCGGGTGGCGCGGGCTCCGACGCGCCTTCCCGCATCGCCCCTCCCGGTTCCCGGCTCCCCGCTTCCCCGAGTTCCCAGTCCGGCCTGAGATACTCGTACATCCCCTCCCGGCCGCCCTCACGGCCGAATCCCGACTCGCGGTACCCGCCGAAGCCCGAGGCCGCATCGAACAGGTTGGTGCAGTTGATCCACACCACGCCCGCCTTGAGCTTGGGCGCGACGTCCAGCGCCAGGTTGATGTTCTCGGTCCAGACGCTGGCCGCGAGGCCGTAAGGCGTGTTGTTGGCCAGGTCCACCGCCTCCTGGGGCGTCCGGAACGTCATGGAGACGAGCACCGGACCGAAGATCTCGACCTGCGCGATGGTGGCCGCGGGCGACACCTCCGTGAACAGCGTGGGCGGGTAGAAATACCCCTCGGTGGGGCAGGCCCAGGACGGTTGCCACATCTTCGCGCCTTCCTCCACCCCCTGGTCTACGAGACGGCGGATTCGCTCCAGCTGGACCGGCGCGACGATGGCCCCCATGTCCACGGCCTTGTCGAGGGGCGACCCGATCCGCAGACGCTCCATTCGGGCGCGCAGCTTTTCCAGGAGCCGCTCGGCCACGCCTTCGTGGACCAGGAGGCGCGAGCCGGCGCAGCACACCTGGCCCTGATTGAACCAGATGGCGTCCACCACGCCCTCGACCACACTGTCGAGGTCGGCGTCGTCGAACACGATGAAGGGGCTCTTCCCCCCCAGCTCGAGGGTGAGCTTCTTTCCCGTGCCGGCCGTCTTCTGCCGGATGATCCGCCCCACCTCGGTCGAGCCGGTGAAGGCGATCTTGTCCACGTCCGGGTGGTCTACCAGAGCGGCGCCGGTGCGGCCGTCGCCCGTGACCACGTTCAGCACCCCCGGCGGGAGTCCCGCCTGGTGGGCGATCTCGGCGAAGCAGAGGGCGGTGAGCGGAGTGAATTCGGCCGGCTTGAGCACCACGGTGCAGCCCGCTGCCAGCGCCGGCGCCACCTTCCAGGCCAGCATCAGCAGGGGGAAGTTCCACGGGATGATCTGCCCGACCACGCCCGCGGGACCGTAGCCCGGAAACTCGGCGTCGCGCAGCTGGGCCCAGCCGGCGTGGTGGTAGAAGTGGCGCGCGACCAGGGGGACGTCCAGATCGCGGGTCTCCCGGATGGACTTCCCGTTGTCCAGACTTTCCAGCACGGCCAGCAGGCGGGAGTGCTTCTGCACTTCGCGGGCCAGGGCGTAGAGGTGACGCGCCCGCGCGTGGCAGCTCAGGCCGGACCAGACGGGGAGGGCCGCGCGGGCCGCGCGGACCGCCCGGTCCACGTCCGCCGCGTCGCCCTGTGCCACTCGGGCCAGGCGCTCCGTCGTCGCCGGGTTGACGGTGTCGAACATTTCGCCCGAGTCCGGAGCCACCCACTCGCCGCCGATGAAGTGTCCGAACTCCCCGCCCCGGGCTTTCAGCCAGGCCAGGGCCGGCCCCGCCGCCTCGGGCGCGGGGCCGTACTCCATGGTCTCGAAGAGCTTCGCGATGGTGGTGTCGGTCACGTCACACCATCGGGTGCCGGTAGGCGGCCGAGTAGCGTCCGGTCACGAAGTGCTCGAGCTGGCGCTCGATGTCGGTGAGCAGGGCCGAGGCCCCCAGGCGGAACAGCGCCGGCCGGAGCCAGCGGTCGCCCAGCTCCTCCTTCATGAGCATCAGCCAATCGAGCGCCGCCTTGGCGCTGCGAATCCCCCCGGCGGGCTTGAACCCCACGGCATATCCCGTCCGCTCCAGGTACTCCCGAATCATGCGGGTCATCACGATCCCGACCGGCAGGGTGGCGTTCACCGCCTCCTTCCCGGTGGACGTCTTGATGAAGTCGGCGCCGGCCATCATCGCGACCAGGCTGGCCCGCGCGACGTTGGTGAGCGTGGCCAGCTCGCCCGTGGCCAGAATCACCTTGAGGTGCGCCGCGCCCGAGGCTTCGCGGAACGCGCGCACTTCGTCGTAGAGCGCCTGCCAGTCGTCGCGGAGCACGTGGCCGCGGGTGATGACCGCGTCGATCTCGTCCGCACCGGCCTCGACCGAGGCCCGGATTTCCTCGAGCCGCTGGGGGAAGGGATTGAGCCCCGCCGGGAACCCGGCGGAGACGGCCGCGACCGGGACGCCCGAGCCCTCCAGGGCGCGTACCGCCACCGGGACCAGGGCGGGGTACACGCAGACCGCTCCCACGCGGATGCCGAGGTGGGCCACGCCCAGCGCGTCCAGCAAATCCTGGCGGATGGGCCGGCGGGCCTTGGCGCAGAGCCGCAGCACGTTGCCCGGGGTGTCGTCGCCCTGGAGGGTGGTGAGGTCCATGCAGGTGACCGCCCGCAGCAGCCAGGCGGCCT
>DATLXT010000070.1:0-5366 GCA_035575475.1 Gemmatimonadales bacterium
GCCGGCATCAGGGCAGCTGAAGGAGTGAGGCCGTTCAAGGGCCGGGCGTTGCTGGGCACAGTGCCTGTTGGGGATGCGGGGGTGGGGCAGGGAGGTCTGCGGGAGGGGCTAGCGGGTTCAGCGTTGCGCGGATCGGACGCAGCAGGTCGCGACCGGTCTGGGAGCGCGGGTTGGGGTGATGGGCGGGCGGCGGCGGCGAGAACGGGGGCGCGGCAAGGGGACACCTTCGGTTGGCGCCGAGCGGGCCGGGGCTGTGGCGGGTTTGCAGCTGGGGACGAGAATCTGGCTTGCGGCTCGGACGTGCGGCGGGGCTGGGGCTGCGGGTCTGTCTTTGTCGGCACGTGTTACGGCCGGCCGGCGGCCAGCCCGGCGGGCGGGAGGGTCAGATGGGCTGCGGGGCCGCTAGCACGGTCACGATGTCCCCGCGGCCCGGCCAGTTGGCGCGGTAGAGATGGTACAAAAGGTGGGCGATCCCCCTCGAGAGGCGCCCCATTGAACCCAGGGGTGGCCCGCCCGGCAGGTATTCGACGAGGGTGCGGTACAATGGGGAATAGAAGGGGAAGCCCCAGCGCCGGATTTGGATCGGCGTCAGGCCGGCCGCAGCGAGCTTTTGCTGAATCTCCGGGACACTGTAATTACGGACGTGCCCGATCCGGATTTCTGAACGGCGCATGCGGCCGAGGACCGTCGAGAACAGGACGAACCGCTTGGCCATAGCCCCCATGTTGCAAAGGGCAGCGATGTCGTCGACGAGGTGTTCCAGCACCTGGACGCTGACGACGAGATCGAAGGATTGTGGCAGGCGGGCACGTTGGATGTCGAGGGTGTAGAAGCGGCCGCTCGGGACGCGCGCTCGGGCCTTCGTGAGCGCGGCCTCAGAGAGATCGGCACCAGCGAGATCGTAGCGGCGTTCGGCGTGAAGAGCCGCGAGAAGGTCACCCGCGCCGCACCCCACGTCGAGGACGCTTCGGACCGGAATGGCCCGAATTAAGCGGACCAGTTGCTCGATGGTGTGGCGGTGGACGGGCCCGTGGGCTTGGACGTCGCCCCACGCCAGTTCCCATAGCTGGTCGTAGAGCGCAGGCGACGTGGTGACGCGTGGGGGGGCGGGTGCTCGCTCGGGCTCTACGTTCTGCGGCTGCCCGGGGCCGGGCGCTTGCGGAGTTTTGCTACCGGACATGGCCTGGGTAGAGGTCCTGGTGGGAATGGCGTCCTGCGGCGCGAGCCGGTTGCAGAAGCTGGGCGACGAGCTTCAAGTATTCGCTGGACATTCTCTCGAGACTCCATCTGCGGACCGCGAACTGACGCGCGCGGAGGGCCAGCGCTGCCGCGAAATCCGCCCGGCTGAAAATGGTGTCCAGGGCGCTGCAGAGAGCTTCGGGGCTGGGCGCGGCGGTGATGCACACGTTCCGGGCGCGGAGCTCCTGGGCAAAAAGCTCGTCTTCCAGGACGACCGGAGGAACACCGCTGGCCATAGCCTCCTGGACGACGAGCGGTAGACCTTCGCCTCGGGCCGGCAGAAGGAGCGCGTCTGCGGCGCGATAGACGTGGTGGATCTCAGACGGCGGCACGCGTTCGATCCATGAGACGCTTGGCCCTCGGGGTAACAGATGAGCCATCGGGCCGCCACCGACGATCAGGAAATGGTAACGGTGGGCGCGCCGGTGGGCGACGGCGGCGACGAGCTCCACGCCCTTGAGGGCGACAAGGCGCCCGGCAAAGAGAACCACTGGCCGATCCTGCGGCAATCCGAGCGCGGCGCGGGCGGCGCGCCGCTCGTCGGCGGCAGGGGGGCGGAAGCGATTGATATCGACCCCGTTGTCGATTCGCGTCCGTGGCGGGGACCGCGAGCGGAGCAGGTCGTTCACCAAGGCCGCGGCGGACGGCCCGGCAACGGCCAGATGCGAGGCCCGCTTGAGGACCGCCTTGCCGAGCGTCGCATAGGCTGCAACCTGGATGGCGTTGAGCCAGCGCTGGGGATATGGCGTCCAACCTTTGTGCTGGGTCAAAAGGACCGGCTTGCCCGTGCGCCGGGCGCAGAGTGTTGCCACTGCACTGCTGACGTAGATGCAGTCGTGGACGTGCACGACGTCGGCCCACTTCACGACCTTGAGGACGGTCCGGCATGCCGCTGGAGTCCAGAGCGGCCAAGGCACGCTGAACCGTTCCAGCCCGTTGAAGGATCGCAGGCGCACTCGCCCCGGCTCGCGCTCCGGCTCGCTGGCGGGGACCCGGCTTGCAATCCACTCCACCGTGAGGCCGGCGGATTCGTAGACCCGGACAAGGCGTTCTGCGACCAGCTCGATGCCGCCCATGTGCGGGGGCATGTAGTGTGTGAACATCGCGAGGCGCGGCGCCCGCTGTCGGTTGGGGGATGTGGGCTGCGGGCTTGGCGGCCCCGGAGAGACGGTCACCGGGTGTCTCCAACTGTTGGGGCGAGCGGAGATTCCTGGCCTCGCGGATGGGGTGGTACGCTCGGCACCGGTCGGAGGTGGATCATGTGGATCAAGAAGGCGGCGCCAAGGAGTTCGAGTCCGCTCGCCAGGAGCGAGGTGGCGAGCGAGAGGAAGGGTACGGCCGCGAGAGATCCGAAACCAGAAAGCGCCCAACGGAGGACCAGGAGGATCCACATCGCCGCCCCCGTGGCGGCGACGACGACGCCGGCGATGCGGACGGGCGCATCGCGCAGGCGAGCGATGGCCCGGGCTGCGGGGCTGTGCCGAAACCGGAGCCCCGCGGTCCACGCGTAGGCGATCGCGACGAGCCCCAGCGCGATGAGCGTGGCGCCGCACAAGGAGGCGGCCAGGCCTGCCAGGTTCGTGTGGACGTCCCAGGCGCGGAAGAGGAGGGGACGGGGGCCGGACAGCAAGACCAGTTGGACGGCGAGGCCGCCGAGGTAGAGCGTGATGCCCGGCCACACGAAGAGCACCATCGGCGAGAGCGCCAGCATGTACTCCACGTGCCGCCAGGCGTCTCTCCACGGGCTCAGCTTCGAGCGGCCGATCCGCTGCCGGTACGGAAGGGGGACTTCGGCGATCGTCAGATCCTGGTCTACCGCCTTGACCACCATCTCCGTGGCGAACTCCATGCCCGGCGTACGGAGATCGAGCGCTGCGACCCGGTCCCGCCGGACCGCGCGCATGCCGCAATGGATGTCGGCCACGTTCGCGCGGAACAGCAGGCGCGTGAGCCAGGACAGGACCGGGTTGCCGACGTACCGGTTCAGGAACGGCATCGCCCCATGTTCCAGCCGCCCTGCGAACCGGTTGCCGATCACGAGGTCGGCGCCGTCCTGCTCGATCCGCCGCACGAACTCTCCCACCAGCTCGACCGGGTACGTGCCGTCGGAGTCGAGCAGCACGATGGAGTCGCCCGTGGCCTCGAGGAGACCCCGCCGGCATGCGTTGCCGTACCCGCGGCTCGGCTCGTGGACGACGCGGGCGCCGTGCGCGGCGGCGATCGCGGCGGACCCGTCGGTCGAGCCGTTGTCGACGACCACGACCTCGCCGTCGAGGCCCGCCGCGGTCATCGCCTCGCGCGCCCGCGTCACGCATGCGCCGATCGCGTCTTGCTCATTGAGGCAAGGGAACACGACGGACACCGCGGGCCGCCGACCCGCGGTTGGAGACGCCGCCGCGGGCGCGGCTCCCGCTCCTAGCGTCAGCTCCGACGTGGCGTCCATGAGACGCTTCCTTCGGCGACCCGCCCCGGTGGCCCCGACATGGCTCGTCGGTGGGTGGGCGGACAGAAATCACGGGGCCGAGGTATGGTCCCCCGCAGCTAGGGATTTCGGGGCGCAGGTCCGCGCGTGCCTTTCGGGGGTCCGGGGGCTCGCGCACCCGGCAAGCCTGCCGCCCTGGAATGGATAACGGCGGCGCGCCCCGGGCGTCAATCACCCGGGCGCAGCCGCATCCATCGCCCGCGCCGGGACCCCGCGGCTGCGCGTGCCCGGCCCGAGTGCCCGCCCCACTGCCCACCACAGGAGAGGAACCGCGAGGGCGCTGAAATAGCCATCCACGGCGTAGTGCCAGCCGAGATGGACCGACCCAACCAAGATCACGGCGGCGTATGCGGCGAACGCGCCCGACAGGGCGCGGGAGATGGACCACGTGGCGGTGGCCAACAGGACCGGCATCGCCACATGAAGGCTGGGCATGGCCGCAATGCCCAGGGCGGGCTGGATGCGGCCGGTATAACCGGCCCACAGCAGGGCCTGCGTCTCGAGCGCGTGGAGGGGACGTTCTGCCGACGCCTGGCCCAGATAGGTCATGAGCGGCGCGTACGGATCCGCGAGCCCCGTCACTGCCCCGTAATAGCACGGTCCGGCAGACGAGAAGATGGCCGCCGCGACCGTGGCCAGGAGGATCCACGCCAAGACAAAGCTCCACAAGAACCGCGCCCGGAGCTCGTTCCGCCCGGAGCAGGCGAACGCCACGAGCCCGTACAGAGCGACCCCGTACCACGCGTCGTACGCCCAGTCGAGCGCCCGGGTGATCCCGGGCCTTCCCAGCATCGGGTGGAGCCATTGCCAGGGGTGCCGCCCGAAATGCAACACGCGGTCCAGCTCCATGAGGGGCGCATCCCACGAGAACGGGTGGAGGAGTGGGATGGCGCTCTTGAAGGTTCGGACCCCCTCGAAGAACACCCGGAGGACCACCAGGATCAGCAGCCAGCGCGCGAGCCGCTCGGGCCAGGTGCGGCGGAGACGCCGAGCGACGTTGCGCGCGGCGAGCCGGACGCCGCTACGGCGCGACTCGCGCCACACGTCCCAGGCGGGCAGGTAGAGCCAGACGGCCGCGCCGGTGATGGCGGCGGTCACGGCCGTCGCCGCGATCCAGTGGCCGACCGGCCGGAAGGCGCCAAACGGCAACGCCGCGAGTGCGTAGAGCGACATGACGCCGATGAGGGCGCGGTCCTCGCGGAGCGCCTCGCGGAGGCGTCTCGGCTGCCCCGGCTCCCCGCCGCTCATCGACCCCCTTGGCAGGGGCAGCCGTCTGCGCCCGACGGACACCTGCCGGCCGCGGGAGCCGCGCCGTCCTGCCGCCGGAACAGCACCGCCGTCTCGTCGCAGTGCCAGACGCTCCACGCCCCGTCGCGCGCGAGCTCGGCGGCGAGCCGCGAACGGGTGGGGACGAGCACGAGCGCGATGCGCCACTCGTCCAGCACGGCGCGCCAGCCTGGCGCGAGCGTGGCCACCTGCAGGTACTGCCGGGCGAGCTCCTCGCCGTAGAGGTCCGTCTGACCGTCGATGAACACGGGCTGCTCCGGCCAGGCGTGGAGGAGGTAGCCGCCCCAGGCGAACTCGTGGAAGATCCGGCCCTCGAGCCCGGCCGCCCGGGCCCGTGCCACGGCCTCCGCGGGGAAGC
>DATLXT010000071.1:0-3522 GCA_035575475.1 Gemmatimonadales bacterium
GGGCTGGTGGTCGTGGACCGCGACCCCGTGTCGCTCTTGTGACGCGCGCCGGCCGTTGCGTCCCAGGATTTCGACCCGGTATTATTGCCCTCCTGTGACCGCCCCGCGCTTTCGATACCGCCCGCCCAACTTCTCGGCGCCGCCGCTCGTGGGCGCCCCGGACGCGCGGTTTCAGCCCGCCCCGGCCGACGGGGTCCTTCCCGACGATTTTTTTTCGACCACCAATCTCCCCACCTTCGTGAAGGTGCAGGGCGAGTGGCGGCGGCCCCGCTTCCCGCGGATGGACTGCGTCATCGTGCGGCAGCCGGACGGGGTCCTGGTGGTCACCGAACCTCGGAAGGTGGAGCGCGGGACCCCGGTGGCCGTGGGCGAGGCGGAGGACGGCTCCCAGGGCATTTTCGTGCACGCCGAGGGGTTCCTGGGGGGCCGCCACAGCGCCAACGAGTTCCGCTTCATGCAGACCGAGGTGTCGCGCGAGAAACCGGTGGACTACGCGGTGCTGGCGCAGCTCCTGGGCGAAGAGAAGCGGGGGGGCGGCAAGATCCTCTGGGTGGTGGGTCCGGCGCTGGTCCACGCCCGGGCGCGGGAAGACCTCGTGTGGTTCATCGAGCACGGGTACGTGCAGGCGCTGCTGGGCGGCAACGCGGTGGCCGTGCACGACCTCGAAGCGGCGATCTTCGGCACCACGCTCGGCATGTCCAGCTCGGGCGAGGGCGTCCAGGGCGGCCACGCGCTCCACATGCGGGCCATCAACGCGGTGCGGCGGTGCGGTTCGATCGAGGCCGCCGTCAGGACGGGGTTGGTGCGGAACGGCATCATGCACGCGCTGGTGACCCACGGCATCCCCTACGTACTGGCGGGATCCATTCGGGACGACGGCCCCCTCCCCGGTGTCTACGCCGACACGCTGGCGGCTCAGGACGCCATGCGGGCGCACACCGTGGACGCCACCTTCGCGGTCTTCGTGGCCACGGCGCTGCACGCCATCGCGGTGGGGAACATGCTTCCGGCCTTCGTGGACACGCCCCGGGTGGAGGACATTCGCCCGCTCGCCACGATCTGCGTGGACCAGACCGAGTTCGTGGTCAACAAGCTCCGGGACCGCGGCACTCACCAGGCGTACGGCGTGGTCACCAACGCGCAGGACTTCATGCACGTGCTGCGCTTCTACGTCGAGCGATGGGAGCAGGCTCCGACTCCCGCCTCGATCGCCTCCTGACTCCGGGACGAGGGCCGGGGTGGGCCAAGGTGGCCGAAGCGGTGGCCGGCCGGGTGCCGCCGGCCGAGATCGAGACCATCTACGTCTTCCGGCCCTACCGCCGGGAGGGCCGGGAATGGGGAACCGCGGTGGTGACCCGGCGCGCGCCCGACGGCCGGCTGGGGGTGTACACCGCCCGGTACATGCTGGTGCTCCGGGGCAAGGAACGCGGGCGCTCCCGCGTGGACGTGGAGGAAGTCGCGCTCTCGCCCGCGCAGGTGGTGGAACGGGTCATGCAGGCCACGGCCGCCCGGCTGGGCGACGCCGAGCCGCCGGTGGCGGTGGGGCCGGCGGTGTGGTATGAAGGTTGACGGCGCCAAGCTGCTGGAAAGCTTCCGCCGCTATCTGGCGGAGCGCAACCTGCCGGTGACGCACCAGCGGCTGGCGGTGGCGGAAGTGCTCTTCTTCGCCGGCGACCACGTGTCGGCCGAAGAGGTGCAGCGGCGGCTGGCCAGGCGGGGCGAGACCGTGGGCACGGCGACGGTCTACCGCACGCTCGATCTCCTGGTGACCAGCGGGCTGGTACGGGAGCACGACTTCGGCGAGGGGTTCAAGCGCTACGAGCCGAACCCCGCGGGGCAGACGCACGAGCACTGCATCTGCTCCTCGTGCGGCAAAGTGATGGAATTCTCCAACGACCGCCTGGAACGGATGATCGCCTTGCTGGCGGAGGAGGTCGCGTTCCGTCCCCACCACCACCGCCTGGAGATCTACGGGCTGTGCCGAGACTGCCAGCAGGCCAATCCTCTAGCGCGCGCGAGGTGACCGGTTGATCGACTCCCGACTGTTCATCCCGACCAAGGCGTTCTTGACCAAAGGCGTCGGCCGACACAAGGAGAAGCTCACCAGCTTCGAGATGGCGCTGCGGGACGCGCACCTGGCCAGCTTCAACCTGGTGCGGGTCAGCTCGATCTTTCCACCCCACTGCACGCTGGTGGATCGGGAGGAGGGCCTGAGCCTGCTGCGACCCGGCCAGGTGGTCTTCGCCGTGATCGCGGAGTCCGCCACCAACGAGCCCAGCCGGCTGGTGTCGGCCTCCATCGGACTCGCCATGCCGGCCGACCCCACGCACCACGGATACATCTCCGAACATCACAGCTACGGCCAGAACGAAATCGTCTCGGGCGAATACGCCGAAGACCTGGCCGCATCCATGCTGGCCACCGTGCTGGGCGTGCCGTTCGACCCGGAGAAGGCCTGGGACGAGCGGCGAGAAGAGTGGCTGCTCTCGGGCGAGATCGTCCGCACCATGAACGTCACCTCCGCCGCCGAGTGCGGAGACGACGGGCGCTGGACGACGGTCGTCTCGGCCGTGGCGTTCTGTGGATAACAGCGTCTCCTTCGGCCTCGCGTTCCTCGCGGGCCTCCTGAGCTTCCTCTCGCCCTGCGTGCTGCCGCTCATCCCGAGCTACGTGGGGTTCCTGACCGGCCTGTCGGTGGAGGAGCTGGAGGTGCGCCGCCGGGCGGCCCTGCTCCACGGCCTGTGGTTCGTGGCGGGGTTCGGCCTCATCTTCATGGCCCTGGGGGCGAGCGCGTCGGCGCTGGGAAACCTGTTGGGCGAGTACCAGCTCTGGGTGGGGCGGGTGGGAGGCGTGCTGGTGATCTTCTTCGGCCTCTACCTCCTCGGCGTGATCCGGCCCGCGTTGCTGATGCGGGAACGCAGCCTCCGCCTGGCCCAGAAGCCGCTGGGGTATCTGGGGTCCGCCTTCGTGGGAATCACCTTCGGCGCCGCCTGGACGCCCTGCGTGGGGCCGATCCTGGGCGCCATCCTGACCCTGGCCGCGGCCCGGACCACGGTCGGGGAAGGGACGGCCCTGCTGGGGGTGTACGCCGCGGGGCTGGCGGTCCCGTTTCTGATCACCGCCGCGGCCCTGGACCGATTCCTCGCGTGGTTTCAACGGTTCCGCCCGTACATCGTCTGGGTGGATCGGGTGGCCGGAGCGATCCTCATCGTCCTGGGCATTCTCCTGGTGACGGATCGCTTCACCCTGCTGGCCAGTTACCTCCAGGGCCTGACCCCGGAGTTCCTGCGAAGCCGCCTCTGACCGGCGGCCCCGGGGCGCCGAGAGGCCGCGGGAACGCCACGGCCCCCCAATATGGAACAAGCCGGGCGCAGCGTCGTACTATTCCCAGCCTGAACGCGGCAGGAGCTGCTGTGCCGAGTTCAGAGTTTCACCCCGGGGACCCAGCAAGGAGCCCGACCCTCATGACGACCCGAATGCCATGGATCCCGGCGGTGGTCGCCGCCTTCGTGACCCTGTCCT
>DATLXT010000072.1:0-3795 GCA_035575475.1 Gemmatimonadales bacterium
ACGACGCCGCTGGTCAGCCCCGGCTTCCGCGTCTGGTGACGGGCGCCCCCGACCGGCCGACGGTCGGGCCGCGGTGAGGCGGCGAGACCGGGCCGCGGGCCGGCGCCGGTCCCGGGGGCGCTTGGTCCAGGGGGGCGGTCACCAGCGCTGGTCCAGGGGCACGTAGTCCCGCCGCGGCGGCCCCACGTAGATCTGGCGCGGGCGCGCGATCTTCTGCTCCGGGTCGCCGAGCATCTCCTGCCACTGGGCCAGCCAGCCGGCGGTGCGCGCGATGGCGAAGAGCACCGGGAACATTTCCACCGGGAGCCCCAGGGCGTCGTAGATGAGGCCAGAGTAAAAGTCGACGTTGGGGTAGAGCTGGCGGCTCACGAAGTAGTCGTCCTGGAGCGCGACGCGCTCGAGCTCCAGCGCGATGGGCAGCAGCGGGCTCGGCCGGGTCACCGCGAAGACCTCGTCGGCGATGCGCTTGATGATGCGCGCCCGCGGGTCGTAGTTCTTGTACACGCGGTGGCCGAAGCCCATCAACCGGGTCTCGCCCGCCTTGACCCGCCGGATGAACTCCGGCACGCGCTCCGGCGCGCCGATGGTGCGGAGCATGCGGAGCACGGCTTCGTTGGCTCCACCGTGGAGGGGGCCGTACAGGGCGGCGGCCGCGGCGGCCACCGCCGAGTAGGGATCCACGCCCGACGACCCCACGCCGCGCATGGCATTGGTCGAACAGTTCTGCTCGTGGTCCGCGTGCAGGATGAAGAGCACGTCGAGCGCGCGTTCCAGAGTGGGGTCGGGCTTGTATTTGAGCTCCGTCATCTTGAAGAGCATGTTCAGCAGGTTGCCCGCGTACGACAGGTCGTTGTCCGGGTACACGTACGGCCAGCCACGACTGTGGCGGTAGGCGAAGGCGGCCAGCGTCGGCACCTTGGCGATGAGCCGGTGGATCTGGAGCGAACGCTGGGCCGTGTCGCCCCGGTCCCTGGCGTCCGGGTAGAAGGTGGCCAGGGCCGCCACCGACGAGATGAACATGCTCATGGGGTGGGCATCGTGGTGGAAGCCGTCCATGAACTTCTTGACGTTCTCGTGAACCCAGGTGTGGTGGGTGATGCGCCAGGTCCACTCCTCCAGCTGCCGGGCGGTGGGCAGCTCCCCGTGGACGAGCAGGTAGGCCACCTCCAGGAACGTGGACCGCTCCGCGAGCTGCTCGATGGGGTACCCCCGGTACCACAGGATCCCGGCCTCCCCGTCGATGAAGGTGACGGCGCTCCGGGTGGAGGCCGTGTTCATGAAGGCCGGGTCGTAGGAGAGCAGGCCGAAGTCGGCAGGGCCGGTCCTGATCTGCCGCAGGTCCGTGGCCCGGATGGCGCCGCCGGTGATGGGGATCTCGTAGGTCTTGCCGGTGCGGTTGTCGACGACGGTCAGGCTGTCTTTAGCCATTCTGCTCTCTCCCTCGGAGCCGGGCCTGGACGCAAGGAACCCGGTACGCCGGACAGTTCTCGTGGGCGGGCGTGGTGCAGGTCTCGCGCAGCGTGCGGAGGGCCGGCACCCGCACTCGCCCCTCGGGCGCTCGGCAATAGGCGGGCCGCGGCCACACCCACAACCGGTCGCAGACCACCGGGACTAGAAAGGGGCAGGAGGCGTACTCCATGGGACCCTCCCTGCGCGCTCACCGCAGCCCGGCGAGTTCCTGGAGGCGGCGCCAGTTGGCCAGGCGCTCCTCCTGGGCCGCCCGCAGCGCGGGTGAGGGCGTACCGTCGGGGGCGAACTGCCTGGCGAAGCGCCGCTCGGTCCGGGCGAAGGCGATAAAGTCCACGACCGCGCCCGTCTTGAGGTCGCGGTACCAGTCCTCTCTGGGGTCGGGGTTTCCCTGCAGCGACAGGCGCTGTCGGATGGTAGGCCCGCGCCGCGGGTCATAGGTGAAGAGCGGGAAGGCACGGGAGGCCACCGCCAGCCGGGCCTGCGCCGCGGAGCGGTCATCGCCCACCCCGTGCTCCGGCTGGCAGGTGGTGTAGGCCACGACCACCGCCGGCCCGGGGTAGGCGTTGGCGTCCAGCACCGCCCGGTAGAAGTGGTTGATGTGGGCCGCGGTGGTCTGCGCCACGTAGACCTCCCCGTGGGCCAGGGCGAGGAGCCCGAGTTCCTTGCGCCGCTCCACCTTGCCCGGCACGGCCGCGCCCACCGCCGCCATCTTGGCGTCCTGGGCGGGAAACGAGGCCGTCGACACCTGCCCACCGGTGTTGGAGTAGACCTGGGTGTCCAGCACCAGGACCTTGATGTCCATCCCCGAGGCCAGCATCCGGGAGAGGGACTGGAACCCGATGTCGTACATCGCTCCGTCGCCGCCGACGACCCAGAGGCGCTTGGCTTGCCAGCCCCGCTGATCCCACTTGGCCCGGATGCCCATGGCCACCGCGGGCGCGTTCTCGAAGAGCGAGTTGGTCCACGGGACCAGGAACGGGTTGTACGGGTAGGTGGAGCAGTACACGGTGTTGCAGCCGGTGGCGGCCACGATGCCCAGCGACTCCCGGCCGTAGGCGAACCCGGTGGCGGCCACCATCATCCGGATGGCCGTGGCTTCGCCGCACCCCATGCAGGATCCCGCCCCGCCCACGTAGAGCAGCGCGGAGTCCTCCGCCAGCATCATGTCGGCCAGGGCCTTGTCGTTGATGTACGCCGGCGGTGTGGGCCCCAGGCGTCGGTACAGCTCGAAGGCCCGCCTGTGGCGCGCCAGCAGGGCGTCCGTCTTGGGCACCATGCGCAGCGCGTGGTAGCCCAGGTGGGCGCACACCTCCACGCACTCGCCACACCCCTTGCACTTGGTGGGGTCGATGAAGAGGCCGAAGAGGGCCCCCTCGTGCCCTTTGCGCGCGGGCACGTCGAAGTACTTCCGCGTTCGCGCCCACCACCCGGCGAGGAACGGTCGGTCGGGGTCGTCCGGGCCGGGCAGCGCGGCCTCCACCCGCGAGGCGGGGATCGCCTTGCCCAGGATGGCGGTGTCCGGGCACTCCGTGACGCAGGTCATGCACCCGACGCAGCGCTCGGCGATGAGGTCGGGGATCTCCGGCGCCAGGGAGGAAAAGTCCCGCAGCGCCGCGGTGCCCGCGGGGATCAGGCTGCGCGCCACGCCGGCGTCCGCGGGCAGGGTCTGCGAGCCCACTCCGGCGGCATAGGCGCCGATGACCCGTGCGTTGAAGTCGTCGACGTAGGCCTCGAGGTCCAGGTCGAGGAGGTGGTCGACGGGCAGGCTCTCGTGGGTGTCTTTGGCGAGCCCGGGGGTCTTGGTACCGCGGGCCCCGGCGGGCTCCTCGGCGGGCTCCAGCGGAATCGGCTCGAAGGGGTCCATCAGACTCATGGGGCGTGCTCCGCGGCCTCCGAGGCCGCCTGGCCGAGCCGCCGCACCACGTCGGTGAGGGAGAGGATGCCGATGGGGCGGTCGTCCTCGCCCGGGGCCACCACCACCAGCCGGTGGATCCGCCGGGTCCGCATGAGCCCCACCGCGTCGGCCAGTGGAGTGTCGGGGGTCACTGCGATCACCGGGGTGCTCATGAGGTGCCGGGCGGCGAGCCCGCGCCAGAAGCGCATGTACGGCTGGACGAAGGCCGCGTTGACCAGGTCGGTCTGCGAGATGAGCCCCACCGCGGTGGATCCCTCCATGACCACGATGGCGCTGATGTCGCGGCCGCTCATGGTGGCGGCCACTTCGGCCAGGCTCGTGTCGGGGGCGCAGGAGACCACGCCCCGGTGCATGCAGTCGGCCACCTGCAGCTCATCCATGGCGCGGCCCTCGCACCTCGATGACTTCGC
>DATLXT010000073.1:0-4726 GCA_035575475.1 Gemmatimonadales bacterium
CCGTGGTAGTGTGGACGGGCGTAGTGGAAACCGCCGCAATGGTTAGAAAGGAGGCGGCAGATGCTGGACGACCAGCGACCGGGGACCGTGTACTGGATCGATCACTGTGTTGTAGCGAGCGATGACCTGGACCGGTGGGGCGAATTCCATGAGAAAGTGCTCGGTGCGCGGACACTCCCGCGCACGGGCCCGCCCGGTCGGCGGGGTATCCTCTTCCAGGACATCACCCCGTGTTGTCACCACGGGGCCATGCTGAGCCCGGACCCCCTACCCCCATCGGCGGGGCTGGGCAAAGGGCTCCCGCGCCACGGGTTCTTCATCCGCCAGGAGGACATCGACCAGCACCTGCGTCGACTGGACCAGTACGGGGTCCCGCACCTGGACCCGGTGCGCACCTCGGCGGAGGGAGATGACGGGATCTCCATCGCCTGGGAGGACCCGGACGGCAACCAGTACGAGTTCTGGGCGCCGGACCACCTGCCGTCGGGGGCGATGGCGGGCTGCACCTCGGTCGGGGTGGGGCGCATCAGCCACGGCGTCTACGAGTGCCGGGACCTCCAGCGCGCGGCGGCCCATTTCGCGAAGTTCTGCGCCCTCGACCCGATGGTGAGCGCAGACATCCCCGCGGATACGCTTGTCCTGCCGCTCGTCGGAGGCGCTCGCATCGTCTACAAGCGGGTGGAGCAGTTCGGCCAGCGGACCGGCGGCTGGGGGAAGCTCCACGCCGTGCACGCCGCGCTCGTGGTGCGGGATGAGGACTTCTTCCCGAACTACGAGTTCATGTGGGCAAACGTGCCGGAGTGGGAGTACGACCGGGAGCGGCAGTGCTTCGTGGGCGCCGGGCCGGACCTGCCGGCCCGCACATCCCGCCATGGGAGCCCCGCCGGCGTGCAGTGGTACGAGCTGCGCGGCCGCGGTGACGACTGGTACGACTGGGATACGAACTGCTTCCACTTCGTGGGCGGGGTCCCACGCGACCCCCAGTTCAGCGAGTACGAGCCCCACACGATGGACTGGCACTTCCCTCAATACCTGAAGGAGCACGGGCTGAGCGCCCCCACCACCGGGAGCCGCTGACGCCGCCGCCCGGGGCGCGGGACCGGCTTCCTGCGCCCCGGGCCCTCCTTTCCCCAAGGAGGCGCTGGCGGCGCAGACCCCTGCGTACTGCAGTCTGAGCCGGCGGTGCGGGGTCCGCGAGACGCCGCGCAGTCAGGCGGCCGCCGTCGCGGGGGCACCGCGCCGGGCGCGGGTGTCCGGCCCCAGCGCCCACATGAGGGCCGCGCTCAAGACCATGAGCCCGGCTGCGGCGCCGAACGTGAGCGGGTACCCGGACGTCTGGGCCAGAAGGCCCGTTGCCACCGGGCCGAATGCGGCGCCCGCGTGGCTGACCAGGCTCCATACCCCGAGGAACGCGCCCCGACGCTGCTCGGGCGCGAGGTCCATCGCATAGGCCTGTGAGGCGCCGAAGCATACTCCCTCCCCAATGCCGTAAAGCACCATGACCGCCACGGCGGTCAGGAGGTCGCCGGCACCGATCCACACCAGCAGGGGCGCGGAGAGCCCGAGGACCACCAGCCCCGGGATCAACGTAAGCTTGCGACCGAATGCGTCTACCACGTAGCCGTTGGGCATCGAGACCAGGAGCGTCGCCACGCCGGCGATGGCGATGAGATGCCCAACCTCGCCCGTCGAGAACCCCTTCTCCGTCTGCAGGTACAGCGGGAAGAGCGACTGGAACAGCCCCTGTGTCATCATGGCGACCGCCCAGGCCACCACGGCAATGGCGAGAAACTGGCGGGAGAGGAACATCGCGAACGCCGTGCGGTCCAGCGTGGCCCGCGGTCGACTGGCGCCCGCAGCCGCCTCGGGGCGGGTCTCCCCCACCAGCCAGAACACGATGGCGAGGATGAGCACCTTGGTGATCCCATTGAAGATGAACACCCACCGAAGATCCGCGAGCCCGGCAATCGCCGCCGCAACAAACGGGCCGGTGACGAAACCGATGCGAGAGGCGATGTTACGTGCCGCCACGACCCGCCCGCGGTTGGCCGCCACGCTCATGTCTGCGACGAGCACGGTCGAGCTCGTCACCCACATGGAGACGCCCACCCCGCCGATGAACTCATAGATCAGAAACTCGAGATAGCTTCCCGCAAAGAAGATGGCGAAACAGGTAGCGCCGCGCAGGGCAAGAGCGGCGATCAGGAGCGGTCTCCGACCCCAGCGGTCGATCAGGTGCCCGGTGACCGGTGCGGCGATGAGCTGGGAGACGGTGTTCGAGGAGATGATCAGGGTGACCAGGACCAGCGGGACCCCGAATGACGCGGCGAAGAGCGGGCGTGCGAGCCGCATGCCGCCGGTCCCAAAGGACCACAGGAAGAACGATGCGAAGACCGGCACCCCATGCCGGCTGAAGATGCTTGTCATCCCCTCCGCGGACGGCGACCGAGCCACCTGGCCTCAGCGCCCCCCGAGCCTGGGCAGAACGTCGGCGCAGAGGCGCTCGAAATAGCGGATGTCCGCCGTGACCGATCCCACGATGAGCGTGTCTACCCCTGCTTCGAAGTAGCTCTCGGCGACGCGCACGCAGTCATCCGCCGGTCCGAGCATGTAGCCGGTGATCTCTCGACGCCCCGGCCCGTAATAGTGACTGAAGTAGGCGCGCGCCAGCTCCTCGGCCCGACTGCGGTCATCATCCACGCAGGCGTAGACGAGCGCCGCCGGCGTGATGCTCGCGGGGTCGCGCCCGGTCTTCTCGGCGTAGCGCTGGATCTGCTGCCACCGCTCGCGGAAGCCCGCCGGCCCGCCGGAGGAGCTGCCAATGTACCCATCACCGATGCGGGCGATGCGGCGCATCGCGCTCTCCGCGCTCCCGCCAAACCAGATCGGGATGTGCGCCTGGGCCGGCGTTGGGCCGATGGGTCCCACGTCGATCCGATAGTGGGTGCCGGCAAAGCGCACGGGCTGGCCACTCCAGGCCAGCCGTAAGATCTGCACAAGCTCCTCGGCGCGGCCGCCGCGGTGCTCCCACGGGGTGCCCGCAGCCGCGAAATCATCCGGTCGACTCCCGACGCCGATGCCAACCACCAACCGCCCCCCACTCATGCGGTCGAGACTTCCCAGCATCTTGGCCAGCAGGGCCGGTGGCCGGAGCGTGGCGAGGAGCACGCAGGTCCCGAGGCGGACCCGGTTCGTGACTGCCGTCAAGGCGCCAAGCGTCACTAGCGGGTCATAGTTGCTGAAGACGAGGCGGTCCATGACCCACACGGAACCAGCGCCGGCCGCCTCGGCCCGCCGGGCAAACTCCACAGCGGTGTTCGGCTGCACGTCCGGCGCGGCGGTTGGAATCGCGAGACCGACCGAAGCCATGGCTTCCCCCTCTCAACGCGCGGCGTCCCCCGCGCGGGAACAGGATCACCGGTCGACCCTACCAGGTGAGTGCGGGCGGCCCGCGCCGATGGTCTGTGTGCAGGGGTGGGGCGAAGCCGCCCCGGTGTGTACCGGCTAGCTCGCCACTGCCTGCCCGCAGGCGGAGCAGAAGCGAGCCCCTGCCTGCAGGTCCGCACCACAGCGCGAGCACTTGCTGGCGACGGCCACCGGCGGTGGCGCGGGTGGAACGGGCTCGTCCTGCACCGAGCGCCGGAATTCGCGGATACCCTGGCCGAGCGATCGCCCGATATCCGTGAGCTTGCCGGCGCCAAAAATGAGCAGCACAATGAGGAGAACGATCAGCAGCTCACCGGGTCCGAGACTGGGCATCCGGCCATCTCCGTCGTGTATTGGCGCGCGGGGTTGCCGCACATCGGCAGGTGCCGTGGATGAGGCTTACGCGGGAGCGGAGCACGCTTCCTGCGGAGGGCCCTTTCACCTGGCGGTTAAGTCTACGCGGTTTCGCACCCTGAGGGCTAGCGCCGCGCGAGCGGAACCGGGCGAGAGCTACCACCCTGTGTCCCACGGGAGGCGCGAGTGCGCCACGACGAATGGATCGACATCACGGTGCCCATCCGGACCGGCATGGTCCGCTGGCCCGGCGACCCGGAGGTGAGGGTCGACCGAGTCCAGGACCTCCACCGCGGCGACTCGTGCAATGTATCCCGTCTGGTGCTCGGGACCCACACAGGGACCCACATGGACCCCCCGCTCCACTACCTCGCGGATGGGGAGGGGCTGGATCGCATGCCCCTATCGGTCGGCATCGGGCCGGCTCGCGTCATCGATATCCTGGATACGCATGCGATCACCCCGCACGAGCTGCTCGGCTGCGAGATCCAGCCCGGCGAGCGCATCCTCTTCAAGACGCAGAACTCCGCCCGCTGCTGGAAGACCGACCGGTTCGTCGAAGACTTCGTCGCCCTCTCGCGCCCGGCCGCAGAGTACCTGGCGACGACCGGCGTCCTCCTCGTTGGGGTGGACTATCTGTCGGTCGGCCCCTTCCGGGACGATGGGGCGGAGGTCCACCGCATCCTGCTGGCCGCTGGGATCTGGATCGTGGAGGGGCTGGACCTCTCGCGGGTCCGACCCGGCCACTACGAGCTGGTGTGCCTGCCGCTCCGCATCGCCGACGCGGACGGGGCGCCCGCGCGGGCTGCGCTCCGGAAGCGGTGACGGCGCGGCCCGCCACCCGGCTCCGGACGCAGGGCCAGGGCGCCGCAGCCGATGACCACGGAGCCGTCCGGCGGGAGGAGGAAACACCGATGCTATGCCGCGGGCCAGACGCCGGCGCCCC
>DATLXT010000074.1:0-12717 GCA_035575475.1 Gemmatimonadales bacterium
CCCAGGCGCTCGAGCGGTTCCCGTCGCCCGCGGCGGTTCACGTGATCTTCACGGCCCACAGTCTCCCCCAGCGGATTCTCCAGCACGGCGACCCCTACCCGGAGGAGCTGCTCGCCAGCGCGCGGGCCGTGGCCCGAGACCTGAGGCTGGGCGCCTGGCACTTCGCCTTCCAGAGCGCCGGAGCCAGCCCGGAGCCGTGGCTCGGTCCCGACGCGGGCGAGGTCGTGCGGCGGCTCGCCGGCGCCGGGGCTAAAGACTTCCTCATCGTCCCTATCGGATTCGTTTGCGATCACGTCGAGATCTTGTACGACATCGACGTCGAGTACCGACAACTCGCGGACCGATTGGGCGTGCGGCTCGAGCGGACGGCGTCGCTGAACGACGATCCGCTCCTGATCGAGGCGCTGGCGGACATCGTGCGCCGCGCCGCCGCCGAACGAGGGTGGATGTGACCGACCTGGTGGTGGTGGGCGGCGGGGTGACCGGTCTCGTGGCGGCCTACGAGGCCCGCCGACTGGGAGCGGACGTGCTGCTGCTCGAGAGCGAGCGCCGGTCCGGCGGGGTCGTCGTGACCGAGCGGTTGGGCGGCGAATGGATCGTGGAGGGGGGCCCGGACAGCTTTCTGGGTCGGGACGACGCGATCCCCACCCTGGCGGGCGAGCTGGGGCTGGGCCAGCGGATCGTCCGCCAGGCGGCGCACGGCGCGTTCGTCTGGACCGGTGCGGAGCTGGTCCCGCTCTCCGAAGGCGAGGCGGCGGCGCTGCTCGGCATTCAGGCGAAGCCGGAGGACCTGGCGGCCGGCCATCTCAGCTTCGCGGCCGGCATGCGGGAGCTGGTGGATGCCCTGGAGGCGGCCGTCGGGCCGGCGCTGCGGTTGGGCGCCGGTGTGAGCGGCATCACCCCGACCCGCGGCGCGTTCCGGCTGAGCGTCACAGGCGGGCCCGTCGTCACGGCCCCCAACGTCATCCTCGCGGTTCCCGCCTGGCGGGCGGCGCAGCTGGTGCGCGGTCTGGCAAGGGAGGTGGCCGCGATCCTGGACGAGATCCGCTACCTGCCCAGCGTGACGGTGAGTCTCGCCTATCGCGCCCCGCAGGTAGGGGTGCCGCTCGCGGGGACGGGCTTCGTGACTCGGGGAGGGGGCGCGTTGCGGGCCTGCACCTTCA
This sequence comes from Gemmatimonadales bacterium, assembly GCA_035575475.1. Taxonomy (GTDB): domain Bacteria; phylum Gemmatimonadota; class Gemmatimonadetes; order Gemmatimonadales; family GWC2-71-9; genus DATLXT01. The sequence goes on from DATLXT010000074.1 coordinate 1,164, forward strand.
GCTCGTCCAAGTTCCCCAACCGCGCGCCGGCCGGCCACGTGTTGCTGCGCGCCTTCCTGGCTCCCGGGTCCGAGCCCGCCGCGGCCCTGGCTCACGAGCTGATGCGACCGATCCTCAAGATCGCGGGCGCGCCGCTCTGGAGCCGGACGTACGAGTGGCCGCGCGGTATCCCGGTCTACGGGGCGGATCACGAGGCTCGGATGGCGCGGGTCCGGGAGCGGCTCGCCGGGCTGGGTAACCTGGCGCTGGCCGGGGCGGGCTACGACGGCGCGGGGGTCGGGGCCTGCGTGCGATCGGGAAGGGAGGCGGTGAGGAGCAGTTTCCTGGCCTCCGCCACCACGCGCTCGACCGTCAGCCCCAGCTCCTGATAAATCCGCTGGTAGGGGGCTGAGGCGCCGAACCGCTCGAGGCCGATCACCACCCCCCGCTCGCCCACCCAGCGATACCAGGTCTGGGGCACGGCCGCTTCCACCGCCATCCGGGGGACACCGGGCGGCAGCACCGCTTCCCGGTACTCCTTGGGCTGGCTGGCGAAGAACTCGAGACAGGGCATGCTGACCGCCCTGGGCTTGAAGCCGTCGGCGGTCAGCCGCTCGTACGCGCCGATCACGAGCTCCACTTCCGAGCCCGTGCCGATGAGCACCAGGTCGGGCTTCCCGTCGGCGGCATCGGCCAGTACGTAGCCGCCCAGGCGCAGCCCGTTGGCGGGGGCGTACCGGGCGCGGTCGATGATCGGCACTTTCTGCCGGGTGAGGACCAGCGCCACGGGGCCCCCGCGATGCAGCACCGCCGCGCGCCAGGCCTCGACCACCTCGCCGGCGTCGGCCGGGCGGATCACGGTCAGGTTGGGGATGGCCCGGAGGGCCGCGAGGTGCTCGATGGGCTGGTGGGTGGGCCCGTCCTCGCCCAGGCCGATCGAGTCGTGCGTAAACACGTAAATCGGCCGCAGGCGCGCCAGCGCGGCCAGGCGGATCGCCGGGCGCATGTAGTCCGAGAACACGAGGAAGGTCCCGCCGTACGGGATGAACCCCCCGTGGTAGGCGACGCCGTTGAGCACCGCGCCCATGGCATGCTCGCGCACCCCGAAATGGATGTTGCGCCCGGCCCGGTTGGCGACGCTGAGGGCCCCGCCGCCGGCGATCTCCGTGTTGTTCGAGGCCGTGAGGTCGGCGGAGCCGCCGAGGAGCTCCGGAAGCCGGGGCGCGAGGGCGTTGATGACCTTGCCGGAGGCGGTCCGCGTGGCCAGCGCGCCTTCCGGGGGCGCGAAGGCGGGGAGTTCCGCGTCCCAGCGTTCGGGGAGGCGGCCCGCGAGCCGCCGCTCGAGTTCCGCCGCGAGTTCCGGATGGGCCCGCCGATAGGCCTCGTAGCGCCCGCGCCACTCGGCCTCCAGGCGTTCTCCCCGTTCGCGGGCCCGGCGCCAGTGGGCCAGCGCTTCCTCCGGGACGTAGAACGGCTCGAGCGACGGCCACCCCAGGTTCTGCTTGGTGAGCCGGACCTCCTCGACGCCCAGCGGTGCGCCGTGCGCCTCGGCCGTGTCCTGTTTGTGGGGACTGCCGTAGGCGATGTGGGTCCGCACGATGATCAGCGAGGGCCGGTCGGTCGTCTCGCGGGCGGCGCGGATGGCGCGGTCCAGCGCCTCCAGATCGTTGCCGTCCGGCACGCGCTCCACCCGCCAGCCGTAGGCTTCGAAGCGCCGCGCCGTGTCGTCCGAGAAGGTCAGATCGGTGGGACCGTCGATCGTGATCCGGTTGTCGTCGTAGAACCCGATCAACTTGCCCAGCTTCAGGTGGCCGGCCAGCGAGCACGCCTCGTGCGAGACGCCCTCCATCAGGTCCCCGTCGGACGCGAGGAAGTAGGTGTGATGACCGACGATCTCGTGACCCGGGCGGTTGAACAGGGCGGCGAGCTGCGCCTCGGCGATCGCCATCCCCACCGCGTTCCCCACGCCCTGGCCCAGCGGGCCGGTAGTGGCCTCGACGCCGGGCGTGACCCCGTGCTCCGAGTGCCCGGGCGTGCGGCTGCCCCACTGACGGAACTGCTTGAGGTCGTCCAGCGAGAGGTCGTACCCGGTGAGATAGAGCACCGAGTAGAGGAGCATGCAGGCGTGACCGCAGGACAGCACGAACCGATCGCGGTCCCACCAGTCCGGGTTGGCGGGGTTGTAGCGCAGGTGCCGCTGCCACAACACGTACGCCAGCGGCGCCAGCGCCATCGCGGTCCCGGGATGGCCCGAGTTCGCTTTTTGCACGGCGTCCATCGCCAGCGTGCGGATGGTGTTGATGCAGAGCCGGTCGAGAGCCGGATCGTGCGCCGGTGCGGCCTGGGACATGCGGTGAGCGGTCGGGCTCAGAGGAGTCCCGACTTGGCGGCCTGCCAGAGCTTGAGCAGCCGGTCGAACCCGTCCACCAGGAGGTCCACCTGTTGCGGGCTGGGCGTGGCCTGGGCGGCGAGCTTCAACTCCTCCGCCAGGCGGGGCATCTCTCGCCGCCCCTGCTTCGTGCTCTCCGTGCCGATCTGGTCGAGGATGGCGAGGATCTTCTGGCGCACGCTCTCGTCTTTGGGCACTTGCCACAGATACTCGGCCAGCGCTTTGCCGTCGGCGCAGAGTTGGCCGAGGGCGTCCAACAGCGGCGGCTGAGAGCGGCGCGGCGGCTGCTCGGGGCTCATGGAACGGGAAATTTAATGCGGAATGGGGAATGCGGAGTGCGGAAGGCGGCGATTCCGCACTCCGCATTCCCCATTCCGCATTAAATTGCGCGTCCTATGACCGCGAATCTGCTCCTGCTCCTGGCCCTGCAAGCCTCCCTGGCGCCCGACTCGGGCGAGGCCCGGCTCGCCAACATCCGCCAGCTCACCTTCGGCGGGCAGAACGCCGAGGCCTACTTCTCCCGCTCCGGGCGGCGGCTCATCTTCCAGCGCCAGGAAGCCGACACGGGATGCGATCAGGAGTTCGTGATCAACGTGGACGGGTCCGGCCTCCGCCGCGTCTCCAGCGGGCGGGGGCGCACCACCTGCGGCTACTTCTACGCCGACGACAGCCGGATTCTCTATTCCAGCACCGAGCACCTGGGTCCCGCCTGCCCGCCCCGGCCGGATTACTCGCGCGGGTACGTGTGGGCGCTGTACGACTACGACATCTACACCGCCGCGGCCGACGGCTCCGATCCCCGCGCCCTGATTCGACATCCGGGATACGATGCCGAGGCCACCGTGTCGCCTGACGGCCGGACCATCGTCTTCACCTCGCTGCGCGACGGCGACCTCGACATCTACGCCGTGGACGTGGACGGGACCAACCTGCGGCGTCTCACCCGCGCCCTGGGCTACGACGGCGGCCCCTTCTTCTCCCCCGACGGGCGGCGCATCGTGTACCGGGCCTATCACCCGGCCAGCGCGGCGGACTCCGCCGACTACGTCACCTTGCTCCGCGCCAACCTGGTCCGCCCCAGCCGGATGGAGATCTGGGTGATGAACGCGGACGGTTCGGACCCGCGCCAGGTCACGCGCCTGGGAGGCGCCAACTTCGCCCCGTACTTTCACCCTGACGGACGCCGGATCCTCTTCGCGTCGAACCACCGGAACCCGCAGTCGCGCAACTTCGACCTCTATCTCGTGAACCTCGACGGCACCGGTCTCGAGCGGGTCACCACCCACCCCGACTTCGACAGCTTCCCCATGTTCTCGCCCGACGGCACCAGGCTGGTCTGGGCCTCGAACCGGAACGCGCGGGTCCCGGGGGAGACCAACATCTTCATCGCCGACTGGATCGAGCGGCCGTGATCTTCGGCAGGCGCGGCCCTCCCCGCCCCCGCGGGCCGGTCGTCCAGGGCGACACCAAAGCGGGCGCGCGGGGGGTGACCACGCGCGGCTGGCCCGCCCGCCACCGGCGCGTGGTCCGCCGGGGCGACTCGGTGAGGTTCGCGGGCCACGATGAGCGGTACCTCGTGGCCCAGGACGCGGACGCCGACGCCGAGGGGCGCGCGACGCTCACGCTCGAGACCCCGCTGGTCCGGGCGGTGACCGACGGCGAACGGGTGGCCCACCGGCGCTCGTGGCGCCACGAAGCCGAGAGCTGGGCCAAGTCGATCGGGGTGGCGCTGGTGATTTGGGTGTTGCTCACCTCGTATCTGGTCGAGGCGTTCCGCATCCCCTCGCCCAGCATGGAGAACACCCTGCTGGTCGGCGACTTCCTCTTCGTGGAGAAGCTGGTCTACGGCGGCCAGTTCCAGATCCCCCGCACCGGCATTCGGTTTTTGCGGGTGCCGGGTTACGGCGAGCCTCGCCGGGACGGGATCGTGGTGTTCCGCTCGGTCGAGGACTCGACGCCGAACCTCAACGTGGTGAAACGGCTGGTGGGCATGCCGGGCGACACCCTCCAGATGGTACGGGACACCCTGATCCGGAATGGTGAGGTGCTTCCCGAGCCTTACGTGCTGCGGCTCTCGAGCGGCCTCCAGCCGGACGAGCCCTTCCGGCTGCGGCAGATGCGGGAGTGGCAGCTCCCGCACTACGTGGGCCCCGATCCCGCGGGATACCGTCCCACCACTCACGATTGGGGCCCCATCGTGGTGCCGCCCGGCCACTACTTCGTGATGGGCGACAACCGGGATGCCTCCTACGACAGCCGCTACTGGGGGTTCCTGCCCCGGTCCCACATCGTGGGGCGGCCGCTCTTCATTTATTTCAGCATCGCCACCGACCCGCTCAGGATTCGCTGGAACCGGATCTTCCGGCGACCGCGATGACCTTGACCCTCACCCCGACGGGCCCCAGGTTAGCGCCAGCACACCAGGAGGCTGTCCCGATGCATCGAGTCCTGCTCACCAGCTCGTTTCTCGTCCTTGCGGGGTGCGTCTCGGTGCGGCCCGTCGTGGCGCCCCGGGAGTTCATCCCCCGACACCAACCCGACATCGTCTGGGTGACCCAGCCGGGCGAGCCGACGCTTCCGGTGGCCTCCCCCTCGGTGCGGGGCGACACCTTGCTCGGGGTCCTGGCGCGGACCCGCGATCCGGTGGCGATTCCGTTGGGGGAGGGGCGTCAGGTGTTCGCGAAGCAGAAGGACCGCACCCGCACCACGCTGCTCGCCGTGGGCATCGGCGCTCTGGCGGGCTTCGTGGTGTGGCGGGCGACGCGCAGCGGGAGCGACTGCGTGATCAACCCGTCGAACGGGGAGTGCTTCCCCTGATCGGCGCCAAGGGCGCCGGGTTTCCTACGGCGCCGGGACCAGGACCAGGTCCACGCCGGCATGGACGGTCTTCCAGCGCTTGTAGCCGATGCCCATACCGAGCTTCCAGCGCGACATCTTGAAGTGCTCGACCAGGAGCGGCGCCTCGAACGAGAACTGCCCGCGCACGCGCAAGCCGCCGTCTTCTGGTACCGCCGTGAGCGGCACCGTGACCGGATACGGCACGCCGTGCGCCTCGAAGGTCCCGATGGCGGTGGCCCGGAGGGTGTCCCCCGGCTGAATACCGACCAGGCTGTCGAGCCTGAAGCGGAGTTCCGGGTACTTGCCCGTCTCGAAGATGAATCGCCGGGCATAGCTGTCTCGCATGTCGAGGCCGGTGACCAGCGAGTCCGTCAGGACCACCACGGTCCCCCGCGCCCCGCTCCAGCGGCTGTCGCTGGCGGTGACCTCGCCCCGGATCGCGTGGCGGCACACCGGGCGCACCCGGTGGCGGGGGAAGAGAGGAATCCGGGTGTCGCTCCGGCCCGATGCCACCGTGACCGGGCGGGTGGAGTAATCCACGTAGTAGCCCGGAGAGCGTCCCTCCCCGGCCTGCCAGGAGGGATCATCGGGGCAGGTGGTGGCCCAGAGGTGCTCGTAGTGCGGATCGATCTGCCACCAGGCGAGGCTCCTGGCCGGGTCCACGGTCCAGCGCACGGCCTGAGCGGCCGCGGGCGCGGTCAGAAGCGACGCGAGGATCGGGACCAGCGCCGTGCGATTACCGAATCGAGTGGTCATGGGCTTCATAGTTGCCCGAGTGGCCTGTCGGGGCAAGATGGCGGCGAGCCGGACCGGACCTTCAGCCGGAGGTGGCCGACGTTCCAAGTGGAAACACCGCAGCGGCTGGGTCGGTGCTTGACACCGCCGCGGTCTCGCCGAATAAATAAGCGCGACAAACTGAGGTTGGGGCGAACAGGTCCGGATGCGAGGGAGGCGTATGCGGGCTCGGGGTGTCGGTGTGGCGGGCGTGACGGTGTTCGTGCTGACCGCCCTTTCGTCTGGTGTCGCGGCGCAGGAGGCCGCCGGCACGTTCACGGTTGACGCTTCGCTGGCCAAGCGCGGGCAGTCCGTGTGGAACAACAGGGGCTGCGCCGCCTGTCACGCCATCGGCGAGGGCAAGCGCGCCGGGCCGGATCTGGCCGGCGTGCTGGAGCGGCGGGACCACGGCTGGTTGCGCCGCTTCCTGACCAATCCCCCCGAGATGCTCGAGACCGATTCCCTCGCCCGGGCTCTGCTCGCCGAGTACAACAACACCAAGATGCCGAACCTCCGGCTCAAGGAGCCGGAGATCGAGGCGGTGTTGCACTACATCGCCCAGCAATCCGAGAAAGCGAAGGAGAAGCAGGGAGGAAGCTGAGCAACTCTTTTCGTGAGGAGGGAGGCCACATGTTGCGTCGCGTTATCGTAGCGACCCTCGTCGTGGCATTCGGAGCAGTGGTGCTGGCGCCGGAGCCGGGGTATGCCGTGCCGTCCTTCACGCGGCAGACCGGGCTCACCTGCGCACAGTGCCACGTCATGTTCGGCGCTCCGGTGCCCAACTTCACGTTCACCGGGAAGAAGTTCCGGATGAACGGGTACCGCACCCCCTTCGTGACCGAGAAGATCGAGGCGGGCGAAGAGGGCGCGCTGGGCGGCAAGCGGCTCTCCATGCCGCTGTTCCCCTACATCTCGCTCCGCTACCAGAGCGTCTTCGCCCAGCAGTCGAAGAACCCGGGGGCGGCGGAAGCGAGCCCCATCAGCTCGAACCCCACCTCCCGGCTGGCCATCTTCACGGGCGGGCCGGTGGCCGACAACTTCGGCCTGTGGACCGAGCTGTACCTGACGCCCGACGGCAGCCCCTCGGGCGAGTGGACGCTGGGCCTGTTCTCGTTCGACGAGTATGACCTGCGGTTCGTCAAGCAGTCGGGGACCAACGTCTTCGGCCTGGCGTTCAACAATCAGGGCGTGGCCGAGATCTCGGGCTTCGGGCCCTGGCCGGTGAGCATCCCGCAGGAAACCAACCGCGGGGGCTTCGCCGGGTGGTCCCACCCCAACCGGGGCAACCTGCTGGCCTACGGCTGGCTCCAGGACCGGTTCCTGATCACGGCGGGAGCGAGCCCGGGCCAGAACAACCTGGACTGGAAGCGCCTGAGCTATCTGGGCCAGGCGGCCTACGCGGTGTTCAACTCGGACGAGCGGGAGCTGTGGTTCAACGTGATGTGGAAGGCGGGGAACGACGACATCCCGATCATCACGGGGACCACCCCGGCCTCGAACCGCACCTGGAGCTATGGCAGCGTGGTGCGGGGCATCGACTCCACGCGGACGACCCCCGGGCCCTATCTCTCGGGCGACCTGCTGAAGACCCGGCGGCTCACCGGCGAGGTCCGCTACAGCTTCATTGACCGCGGCCCCCACAGCATCGAGACCATGGTCCGGGTCAACATGAACAAGGACGACTACCGCGACAACGCGTCGGCCGAGCGGAACGATGTGGGCGGCGCCGTCCGGTACGTCTACAACCGGACCTGGGGGCTCGACCTCGGCCTCTGGAAGCCCACCACCTACGAGTTCGTGGACCGGACCGGTGTGACCCACGACATTCCGAACAAGGTGTCCTACACCGGGTATCTGGCCTTCCAGCCGGCGATGAACATCATCCTGGCGTTGCAGTACGCCAACCGGCACACCCTGCGGATCGACACTCCCGCGGTCACCGGCGGCTGGAACTGGGCGTTGAACGTGGACTTCCTGTTCTAAAGGGAAGCGCGCCGGCAGTCGGGAAAGCGCACCGTGGGCACCGGTCCACGGTGCGCTTTCTCCACCCGGGCGTCGCTTGCCAGGTGGGCATCGTTATGACTCGGGTTCTCCCCCTCTCTGCCCTGGCCGTCTTCGGCGCGCTGGCCTGCTTCCCCGGTCCCTACGGCCGGGTAACCGAAGTCGTGAGCTCGGCCGTGCCGGGCGACAGTATCCGGGTCATCGTCGTGGTCGCGGGCGAGAGCGAAGACACCGATCTGCGGATCGCGGCGCAGGTGCGCGACCAGCTCAACGCCGCGGGCCTCACCGCTCTGCGGCGCCCCGGCCTGTGGGACAGCGAGCAGTCGGCGCTGGCGGAGATCTGCCCGCGCGACCAGCCGAGCGACGTGGACGGGGTGCTCTTCGTGTGGTGGAACCAGCTGGAACTGCGGGAGTGTCCCACCCACCGCCCGGCCTACCAGATCCGGGGCGGCTATACCGGGGTGAACGCGATGGTGAAGCGGCTGCTCCGCTACCTGCGGGTGACCCCCGCGGGATGAGCCGCGCGGCCGCCGCGCCTCGTTCGAACGGGGGGGGCGCGACACCGGCGGCTGACCGATCGGGCTACGGGTTCGTGGGGTCGTCCTCCGGAGTGGGAAGGCGTCCCTGCGGTCCCGAGGACGCCAGCACCGCGATGAGCGCCGCCCCGCCGGCGGCCAGGCTCGCCACCAGCGCCGCCGTCCGGCCGCCCGCCGGTCGCTTGGCCCGCACCTGATCGATGTCCCCCGGCAGGAACTCCCGGTAGCCGCCGTCCACGAAGCCCACCAGGGTGTCGCCCAGAAATCGGGGAGCCTCGACCCGGACCAGGGCCCCGTCGGTCAAGGTGACCCAGAGAGCCGCGGGACGCCGGGCGGCCACGTACTCCTGCGGTGCGGTCACGGGGCCCAGCGTGGTGCATCCCGCGAGCCCCAGGGCGCCGATCGCCACCAGCGGATACGAGGAACGTCGCACGGTGTGCTCCTTTCTGTCCGGGTGTATGGCGGCAATCTACCCCGCGGACCCGCGCACCGCGACCCGGGCGCCGCTCACCGCTCGGCGCCCTGCCGGCAGTCGGGACAGGGGCAGAGGGCGCGAAGGTAGCCGAAGGGGTAGACGCCGGCGGTGTGCCCGTCGCTCCAGGCGAACCGAATCGCGTAGTTGCCCACCGCCCGGATCTCCAGCGGGTGGACGTCGGCCGGGATGTCCGCCGGCGCGAGGCCGCCCTCGAGGCACACCGCGCAGCAGCAGGCCCGCCGCAAGTAGTCCGCCGGGTAGACCGCCTCGTGCCCATCGCTCCAGCGGATCCGCACGTCCCACCGGTTGGCGCGGCTGATCGCCACCGGCACCGGCCGGGGCGGGTTCAGGGGCGGCGGCCCAGCTGGGCGCTGGCCCACAGACCGGCTTCCACGGACGTCTCGGCGATCGGTCCCTCGAACCGGTTCACCCGCATCACCGGTCGCCCGTCCCGCTCCACCGCCACGATGTGCAGGATGGCGACACGGCCCTCGGCAGGCGTGTACTTGAGGCGCAGCTGGGCGCCGCCGGCCTCGCCCTTGGATTCGAGCGGGATCGCCGGGCGGGCCCGGGCGTTGTACTGGTCGAGCCAGGCCTGGAGCACATCCATCGCCTCAGGCTCCCGGGTCAGGTCGGGCATGCGATCCTCCCTCGGTGCGACGTTCGGTCTGGTCCTTCAGGCGAGTCACGATCAGTTCGGCGCGCCCTGCTTCCAGGAGCTCGTAGCGCGGCCGTCCCGCCGAGTCCCGGCTCACCACCTGCGCCACATGGGCCGGGAGCCACGACGGGTACTGGCCCGGCGTGCCCCAGCCGCCCAGGTCGAACGCGGTGCGCGCGTCCACCACCCGGACGAGTCCCACGCCCGCCGCCTCCGCGGCGGCGATCGCCCCCGGATCGAGGTCGCCCGCGGCCCAGAGGAGGGCGACCTCGGCGCCTGCCGAGCCGGTTCGCTCGCCCGCTTCCCGCACCGCGGCGTCGTTCACCGGTGCGGCCTGCCGGAGGCAGGTGATGAGGGCGCGCCGGCGCCACGCCTTCTGGCTGAGCAGGGCCACGAGCTCGAGCAGGAAGCCCGCCCCTCCGTCCGGCGGCTCGATGCGGCGGTGGCGCCGCACCTCGCTCACCTCCAGGCCGGCCTTGCGGAGCTCGCGTACCACCAGGATCTCGAGGTACTCGGGCGTGACGTCGGGAAGCTCCCTCATGCCTTCAATGATAGCACGGGGCACCGCGCCCCTTGACTTTGCCCGTCCTCCGGTGAAAACATGGGGTCCGGAATTGCCGCGCGGGACGACTCGGTCGGGGCCCGCGCTGCTGGTACCGTCCTGTGTCCGGAAGTATCCTGCTTCAGGAGGTGACCATGCGCCGCGTTCCGGTTGGTTGGCTCGCTCCCTTGCTGTTGGTCGGATCCCTGGCTCCTCCCGCCGCCGCTCAAGCCGTCAACACCCAACAGAACCAGACGATCACGATCCGCGGGATTCTGAGCGGAACCCTGTACGCCCAGGATGCCAACTTCGGCCTGGGCAACGGACAAAAGGCGCAGTTCGTCGCGACCGAACGCGACGACTGGGTGTTCGGCGGGGACGTGCGCAACATGCGCCTCACGCTCGGCATCAACGGTCCCGAGGTGGGCCGCGGGTGGCGGGCGAACGGCACCTTCGAGATCGATTTCTTCGGCCCCTTCGTCGGGGGTGGGAACTTCTCCGACGAGCAGCCCGAGCCCCGGCTCCGGCTGGCCTACGTGGACCTCACCAACGGTCGCACCACGGTGCGCGTGGGCCAGGCCTGGTCGCTCACGCTCGGCAACATCCCGGTGTCCACCTCCCACATCGGCTTCCCGCTGGGGTGGGGACCCGGTGGCTTCATCGGGTGGCGCTTCCCCGGCGTTTGGTTCCAGACCACGCTGAGCCGGGCGAACGCGCCGACCACGACCCGCCTGTGGTTGGCGGTCATGCGCGGCTCCTGGCAGGATGAAGGGACGCCGGGCACGGACGACAACTTCAGCGCGGGAGAGCGCAGCGCGCCGCAGCTCGAGGGACGCCTGGAGTTCAGCGCCAGGAACTGGGGCGCCTACCTGGTGGGGCACGTGGATTCCAAGGACTCCATCAACGCGGCGGGCGACGACCTCACCAGCTGGGCGGTCGAAGGCGGGTACCGCCTCACCCGGGGCGACCTCACCCTCCACGGCAACGTGCACGTCGGGCGGGGGATGGGCCACCACTTCGCCCAGATCGTCCAGTTCGGCGACATCCAGGGCTGGGGCGGGTGGGTGCAGGCGGGCTACAACCTGAGCCCCAGGTGGAGCCTCTGGGGGTTCGTCGGCTACGAGCAGCCCAACGAGGACGACGTCCGGGCCGCGGTGCCGCTGGCCAACACGCCCCGGCTCAAGAGCCTGCTCGTCGTCCCGATGCTGCGGTACGCCTCGGGCCCCTACTCGGTCGGGCTGGAGTGGCTGTACAACACGACCACCGTCGCGACCGGCGCGACCACCGAGGAGGATCGGAAGGGGAACCAGATTCTGGCGAGCGTCCGCTACGACTTCTAGCGGCGCGCTGAGGGGAGCGGCCC
>DATLXT010000075.1:0-2282 GCA_035575475.1 Gemmatimonadales bacterium
GGCGCCGGCCTTGAGCGCTCCGAAGATCCCCGCCACGGCGTCGATCGACTTGGGCAGGTGGAGGCCGACCCGGTCGCCGGGGCGCACGCCCCGCGCCACGAGCCAGTCCCGCACCCGATCGGAGAGACGGGCCAGCGCGCCGTAGCTCACGCGGCCGCCGCCGGCCTCCTCCACCGCCACGCGGTCCGGCGCGCGGGCCGCGGTGCGGTCGAGCAGAAGGTGGAGCGCCGCGACCGACGTCATGGCCGCCTTCGGGGCTCCGGGACCGGCACCAGGCTTCCCACGGTCAGAGCCCCAGGCTCCGGGCAATGAGATTGCGCTGGATCTCGGAGGTCCCCGAATAGAGGGTCCCGCCGATCGAATCCCGGAGGTCGCGCTCGACCTCGTATTCGGTGGTGAACCCGTAGCCGCCGCGGACCTGAATCGCGTCCAGGCAGGACTGGACCCACGCCTCGCTCACGAACAGCTTGGCGATCGCGGCCTCGGCGCCGGCGGTGCCCGCCGTCTGCTTGAGCCAGGCCCCGCGGTAGAGGAGAGCCCGCGCCGCCTCCAGGCGCACCTTCATCGCCACCAGCCGGTGGGCCACGGCCTGGAACTGCCCGATCGGCTTGCCGAACTGCTTGCGCGACCGGGCATAGGCCACCGACTCTTCGAGTTGCCGCTCCATGGCGCCGAGCTGGCAGGCCAGGATGCAGGCCCGCTCCCATTCCATGGAGTCGTTGAAGATCTCCGCTCCCCGCCCCTCGCGGCCCAGCCGGTTGGCCGCCGGGACCGCACAATCCTCGAAGACGAGTTCCGCCATCGGGGAGGTCTTGAGGCCCAGCTTCTCGATCTGGCGGCCCACCGTGAGCCCCGGCGTGCCGCGCTCCACCAGAAACCCGGTGATGCCGAGGGCGCCCTTCGAGGGGTCGAGGGTGGCGAAGACGAGGAAGAGGTCCGCCACCGGCGCCTCGCTCACGAAGGTCTTCGCGCCGTTCAGCACGTAGCCGTCGCCCCGCCGCTCGGCCCGGGTGCTCAGCCCGAAGGCGTCGGACCCGGCCTCCGGCTCGCTCATGGCGTGCGCCCCGATCCACTCGCCCCGGTTGAGGCGAGGGAGGTAGCGCCGGCGCTGCTCCTCGGTGCCGAAGCGGAAGAGCGGCATCTGCACGCTCCACATCTGGGCCGCGAGGCCGAAGAGCAGGCCGTTGTCCTTGCAGCCATAGCCCAGCGCTTCCATCGCGAGCACGGTGCTCAGGATGTCGGCGCCGCCGCCCCCGTACTCCTCGGGGAACGGCAGTCCCTGAATGCCGAACTCGGCGCACCGGGTCCAGAGCTCGCGGGAGAACTCGCCCGCCTTGTCGCGCCGGACGACGTCGTCCTGCAGCACCCGGCGGGCGAAGGTCACCACGGCGCGCCGGAATTCGAGCTGTTCCGGGGTCCAGGCGAAGTCCATGCGGCGCCCTACATGTACCCGTCGCGGCGCAGGGTCTCCAGGCCGCCGCCGTCGTCCTTGTCCTGCGCCCGGCCCGAGCGCTCCGCGATGTTGGCGAACTTGCCGGTCTTGAGCTCGACGATGATCTCCGCCACGTTCCGCGCCGTGGACTCGACCGGGTGGGTGCAGGGGCCGCACCCGAGCGAGCGGTACCGGGTGCCCGTGCCCTGGTCGTAGTAGAGCGACACGGTGGGAATCTTCTCGCGCTCGATGTATTCCCAGATGTTGAGCTCGGTCCAGTCGAGCAGCGGGTGAATCCTGAGGTGGGTCCCCGGAGCGAACTCGGTCTTGTACTGGTTCCAGAACTCCGGCGGCTGATCGCCCACGTCCCAGTTGGACTCCCGGTCGCGCGGCGAGAAATACCGCTCCTTCGACCGGCTCCCCTCCTCGTCGGCCCGCGCGCCCACGATGACGCCCGTGTAGGGCTCGGTGTTGCGGTCCACCTCGTAGGTCCGTTTCGCGTGGTTGAACCGGTACCGGGGCCACTCGCCGGAGAGCGTCTTCTTGAGCGCCTCGGTCTTGAGCAGGCGGCAGCAGGTGATCCGGTCCACCGCCCCGTCGGGGAAGGTGCGCTTCTCCCGCAACGCCTCCACGTTCTGCCCGTAGATCAGGTTCAGATTCCACTCCGCCGCCAGCCGGTCCCGGTAGGCGATCATCTCCGGGATCTTGAACGAGGTGTCGATGTGCACCAGCGGGAACGGCACGTGGCCGAAGAAGGCCTTCCGCGCAAGCCACAGGAGCACCGTGCTGTCCTTCCCGATGGACCAGAGCATGCACAGGTTCTTGAAGCTGGCGTACGCTTCGCGGAAGA
>DATLXT010000076.1:0-4859 GCA_035575475.1 Gemmatimonadales bacterium
ATCATCTCGATCCCGCCCATGTGATGCGCCATGTGAAGCCACTCCTCCCGGCTCATCACGTTCCGCGTCGAGTCGCGGAACTCGGCGAGCGCCTCATAGATCACGGCGCGCTTCCGGTCGCGGGGAACGGCGTCGGACGCGAGAATGTCCGAGATGACGTCGTGGAGCATGTGCAGGTTGTCGAAGATCGCGGCCGCCCGGGGGTGGCGGGCGGTGAAGCGCGGCGCCACGGCCGAGGTCATGGGCATCACCTGCGGCATGCTCCGCGGCGGGTCGGCGAGCATCTCCCAGAAGCGCGCCACGGCGGCGTTCACCCCGGCTTTGCGCCCCGCGGGTGTGGTGCCGGCGATGAGCGGCTCGTAGAGCCCCACCTGGAGCCAGTGGTAGGCCCAGATCAGGCCGTTGAACTTGGGGTGCCGTCGCCGGAACACCTGGCTGAAATACTGCTCGTCCATCAGCGCCATGGCCTTGGGCACCGGGGTGAAGGCCACGTCGCGCCGCGAGAGGTAGTAATCGGTCAGCCGCTCCACCAGCCGGACCTTGGCCGAGTCGGGCAGGCGTTCACTGGCGTACACGTCGTAAATCTGCCGGTGGAGCACGTGGGCCCAGTCGAACATGAGCTTGGCGCGCCAGGCGAGCTTCGCGTAGCTCGGCTCGATGGCTTCTTCGGCCACGGCGAAACGCGGCGGCCGGATCAGGAGATCGGTCGTGAGGTAGCGGTATTCCCGCTCCAGCGCCTCCGCCTGGCGCGCCGAGTCGGGCAGGGTGTAGAGCCGTTCGTAGAGCACCGCGTGCCCGTAATCGAACGCGTTGAAGAGCCGCGCCGCGGCGGGGTAGCTCCGGAGGAACGTCCAGTTGAACGCGCCCGGATAATAGAACTGCTCGTCGCGCCGATCGGCCTGGGCCCGGCTCACCCGGGCGCACACCAGGCCCAGGGTCGCGACCAGCGCGATGGCCTGGAGGAGGCGCTTCTGGTTTTTCGAGATCATGGCATCAGCCCCGCGACGGCGAAGGCGCGCGAAAGTCCCAGCGTCACGGCGAGGTCGGGCCCGGCGGCTCGCAGGCGGCGCGAGAGACCCAGATCGAGCACCGTGGTGGGAGTCAGCTGATAGCGCAGGCCCCACCCCGCGTTCACCTCGACCGGCGACCGGTCGTCCGCCCGCCGGGCGTACACCTCGCCCGTGAGGAGCAGGCTCTGCCGGAAGAACGTGCGGTCGAGCGCGGCGCCGTACCACCAGCGGTCCAGCGCCTCGACCGCCGGGAGCGCCCCGTCGGGCCCCGCGCCGTACGCCGCGTTCAGGTGGAGCCGGGTGAGGCCCCACGAGCGGGTCGCCACGAGCTTCACCGCGACCCGGGTCTCGTCCCCGCCCAACCGACCCGCCGGCAACCCGACGTCCGCCCGCACCGAGACGGCCGGCAGGACCAAGCTTTCGGTGTTCAGGTTGTAGAGCAGGAAGGGACGAACCCCCGCCAGTCCCCACCGGGTGGCTCCCGTGTCCCGCACCGCGGCCACCGGGGCCTTCACCCCGAGGTGGAGGTTCGGGAGGGCGCCGTAGGCCAGCTCCACGATCCAGGCGTGCACGCGCTGGCCGCCCCCTTCCCGCTCGAAGGCGTAGGGGATCAGCAGCTCGAAGGCGTAGCGCTCGATGGGATAGGCGTCTTCGACCCGCATGGGGCGGTCGTCGTCGGTGTTGCGATAGTCTATCTGGCCGGACAGGCCGCCCGGAAACCCCGCCACTAGGAGGGCCGCGAGGGCCGGGGCCCGCACGCGGATGCGGGCTCGCCGGTCTCCGCCCGCTCCCGTCCGGCCCAAGAGCCGCGCATTCAGCGCCACGATGACGGTGGACGCCGACATGAACACGGCGCCCAGCGCCGGCGAGAGGAGGACGCCGAGCGCGCGGTAAAGCGCCCCGGCGGCGAGCGGCAGGGCGAGGGCGTTGTAGCCCGTGGCCCACCAGAGGTTCTGCACCATCTTGCGGTAGGTGGCGCGGGCCAGCTCCACGATCGCCGCCACGTCCCGGGGATCCGACCGCACCAGCACGATGTCGGCCGACTCGATCGCCACGTCGGTCCCCGCACCGATGGCGATGCCCACGTCGGCTTCGACCAGCGCCGGCGCGTCGTTCACCCCGTCGCCCACCATGGCCACGGTGAGCCCGCGGGCCCTGACCTCCCGGATCTTCGCCGCCTTCTCGTCGGGCAGCACCTCGGCGAAGTAATCGTCGAGGCCGAGCTCGCCCGCGACCCAGCGCGCCACCGGCGCCGCGTCGCCGGTGAGCATCATGACCTTGAGGCCCATCTGCTTGAGGCGCCGCAGCGCCTCGCGCGACTCTTCGCGGATGAGGTCGGCCAGGGCGATGGCCCCGGCCACCCGCCCGCCCGCCAGGACGTAGACCACGGTCTTGCCCTGCTCGGCGAGCCGGGCGACGCGGGGATCGGTCACGCTCAGGCCCGCCTCCCGCAAGAAGCCGGGGCTCACCACCTCGACCTCCACGCCGTCGACCTTGCCCCGCGCTCCCTTCCCCGGGATGGCGGTGAACTCGGCGGGCGCGGGGTGAGCGACGCCGCGGTCCCGAGCCGCGCGCACGATGCCCCTCGCGATGGGGTGTTCGGAGCGGCTCTCGACGGCCGCGGCGAGCCAGAGGACGTCGGCCTCGTCGCGCCCGTCGAGCGCCACCACGTCGGTCACGCCGAAGCGTCCCTCGGTGAGCGTGCCGGTCTTGTCGAACACCACGGCCTGGAGCTCGCGGGCGCGCTCGAACGCGGTCCGATCGCGGATCAGCAGGCCGTTCCTGGCCGAGATCGCGGTCGAGACCGCGACCACGAGCGGCACCGCGAGGCCGAGCGCGTGCGGGCAGGCGATCACCATCACGGTCACCATCCGCTCGAGCGCGAATCCGAACTCCCGCCCCGCGGCGAGCCAGACGGCGAGCGTGACGGTGCCCGAGCCGATCGCGATCAGGGTGAGCCAGAGCGCCGCCCGGTTCGCCAGATCCTGGGTGCGCGAGCGGCTCTCCTGGGCCCGCCGCACCAGCGCGATCACCTGGGAGAGATAGGTCTCGCCGCCGGTCCGGGTGACCCGCACCGTGATCGCCGCCTCGCCGTTCACCGACCCGCCGATCACCGCGTCGCCCGGCCCCCGCTCGACCGGCTGGGACTCGCCCGTGAGCAAGGCCTGGTTCACGCTGGTCCGGCCTTCGGTGATCTCCCCGTCGGTCGGGACTTTTTCGCCGGGCTTCACCAGCACCAGGTCGCCCGGCGCGAGGTCCGTGACCGGCACGTCCTCGGTGGAACCGTCGGGGCGGAGGCGGTGGGCTTCGGCGGGGAGGAGCCGCACCAACTGCTCGAGCGCCCGCGAGGCGCCCAGCACCGAGCGCATCTCGATCCAATGGCCCAGGAGCATGATGTCGATCAGGGTCGCGGTCTCCCAGAAGAACACGCTCCCCGAGAGCCCCACCACCACCGCCGCGCTGTAGAGGTACGCGACGCTGATGGCGAGCCCCACCAGCGTCATCATGCCGGGGAGTCTCTTCCGGAGCTCGCCCGCCAACCCGGTGAGAAAGGGCCACCCGCCGTAGAGGTAGATCGCGGTGGCGAAGAGAAACTCGACGTACTCCCGGCCCGGGAACGCCAGCAGGTGGCGCAGCCCCAGGAAGTGCTGAACCATCTCCGAGGTGGCGAGGACCGGCAGGGTCAGCCCGAGCGAGATCCAGAACCGGCGCCGGAAATCCTCGACGTGGGCCGCGTGGCCTCCGTGTGCCCCCCGGCCCCCGGGCTCCGGGTGAGCCTGGTGGTGGTGGTGGTGGTGGTGCTGGTGTTCCCGCATCGGGGCCTCGATTCCTGAACGGTCATCCGGCCGACGCGCGGCCGAGAGCGCCATTACATCCCCGGGGGGCGGCGCCATATTGACATCGTCAAAATAAGCCAATATTTTTACCCTATCAACTTAACGGAGGACCACCATATGGCAGTCCGAGCCATCGAACCCCGGAGCGCGACCCAGCCCACCGTGGGGGTCCTCCAGGCCCTGCTCGTGGACCTGGTCGCGCTGTCCCTCGAGACCAAGCAGGCCCACTGGAACCTGACGGGCCCGCTGTTTCAGCCCCTGCACGAGCTGTTCGACCGGTTCACCGACACCTACCGCGAGTGGTACGACGAGGTGGCCGAGCGGCTCCGCGCGCTGGGAGTCCCGGCCGACGGCCGGCCGGCCACGGTGGCGGCGACGACCAAGGTCGGCGAACTCCCCGGCGGGCTGGTCTCGGACCGGGACGCCCTCCAGGCCGTGCTGGCGCAGATCGAGGGAGTAGCCGCGCGGCTGCGGGAGCGGCTCCCGGCGCTGGGCGAGGACGATCCGGCGACCCAGGATCTCGCCATCGCCATCGTGCGGGGACTGGAGAAGCAAGCGTGGATGCTCCGGGCCACCGCGGCCTGACCGATCGGGAGGTGGCGGAGCGCCTGCGGCGGGGTGGCCTCCGGGTCACCCGGCCGCGGCTCGCGGTCTATCGCGCGCTCGCCGCCCTGGGGGGTCACCGCTCGGCGGAGGATGTGGTCGCCGAGCTGCGGCGCCGCCGCG
Source organism: Gemmatimonadales bacterium (assembly GCA_035575475.1). Lineage (GTDB taxonomy): Bacteria > Gemmatimonadota > Gemmatimonadetes > Gemmatimonadales > GWC2-71-9 > DATLXT01. The sequence continues at coordinate 4,574 of DATLXT010000076.1, forward strand.
AGCGGGTCTCCCGGATGTCGGTCTACAACGCCCTGGCGACGCTCCGCGGCGTGGGTCTGCTCATGCAGGCCAATGCGGGCCCCGGCGGGACGCTCTACGAAACCCGCGCGGCCTGGCACCATCACTTCGTGTGCCGCCGCTGCGGCCGGGTGCTCGATGTCCCCTGTGTCCGCGGGCGGCGCCCCTGCCTGAGCTTGCCGGCGGGCATCGGCCGGGCGGAGGAGGCGCAGATCGTCTTCCGCGGGGTGTGCCGTGACTGCGGGTGAGGCGGCCGCCCGGCGGGCCC
>DATLXT010000077.1:0-5284 GCA_035575475.1 Gemmatimonadales bacterium
GCCGGTCTCGGCCAGTTGAAGGGTGAGGGGGAGGGTGCGGGGCAGCGCCTTGGCGTCGAGCACGTGGACCAGCACATCCGCCTCGCCCCCGATCACGATGCGGCGCGCCACCCGCTCGTCCTCGGTGGTGGGCGTCAGCGAGTACATTCCCGGGGTGTCGAGCACCAGGGCGGGAAGGCCCCCGATGACGGCCCCGCCCCACATGATCTCGACCGAGGTGCCGGGATAGTTCGAGACCGTGGCGTAGCGGCCGGTCAGCCGGTTGAAGAGCGCGCTCTTCCCCACGTTGGGCGCGCCCACCAGGGCCACGCGGAGCGCAGGCCCACGCCCCTCACGCCCGATCGTGTGGCAAGAGCTCACGCGGCTAGGCCGGGGCCTCAATCTCGGTAACGGCGATCATGGCAGCTCCTCCGAGGGCAAGCTCCGGGGAAGGGCCTGAAAGGAACGTGAAGCCGCCGTGAGGAGAGCCTTTCTTCAGAGAGCCTTCGTGACCTCTTCACCAAACCGGCCGTAAGGTGGGCGCGTCTGGTCTCCAAGCGTCGCGCCCGTTCGGCAGCCCCAAGGGAGGTCGTATGCGCACGGCATTCCTCACCGCCATCAGTCTCCTCGTCGCCGCACCGGCACCCCCGGCCGTGGCCCAGGCCCCTGACGGCGCGGCCCTCTACCAGCAGCACTGTCGAGCCTGCCACGGCCCCACCGGCGCGCCACCGGAGCGGCTCCGCACCATCTACCGGACCCTGCCCACGCTGGACTCAGCGTTCCTCACGGCTCGCTCCGACGATTCCCTCACGGCCGTGATACAGAACGGCGCCGGGAAGGTCATGAAGGGGTTCAAGGACAAGCTCTCCAAGGAAGAGACGCTGGCGATTGTCCGCTACCTGCGGACGTTCAGGGGCTCGGCAGCGACTCCTGATTGATGACCACCCGGGCGCTGTGCGTGCTCGGCGTCCTGGTCGTTGCCGCCGAGCTGCCCCACCCCCCCGCCGCCCGCGCCCAGGAGGCGGGCAGTCTCGGTCAGAACGCCCTGGCGGGATCCTGGGTCTTCGGCTCGAAGGGGTGCGTTCGGTGCCATGCCATCAACGGAGTGGGCGGCCGCGTGGGACCCGACCTGGCTCGGGCCCGGCGGGTCCGCTCCTATTACGATCTCGCGGCCGACATGTGGAACCACTTCCCCCGCATGGTCGAGCGAATGCGGGAGCTCGGCATCGAGCCTCCACGACTCAATCCGCGCGAAATGGGCGACCTGATCGCCTTCCTCGCGACGGTCAACTACTTCGCGCCCCCGGGCGACCCGGCGAGGGGCCGCAGGCTGTTCAGCGGCAAGGGGTGCGTGCGATGCCACCAGATCGCGGGGCGCGGTGGCGCCGTGGGCCCCAGTCTCGATTTCGTCTCCCTGGTCGGTTCGCCCTACCAGGTGGCGGCCGCGATGTGGAATCACGGCCCCGCCATGCGCCGGATAATGGACTCGCTCGGTATCGTGCGACCCACCTTCACGGCCGCCGAGCTCACCGACCTCATCGAGTACCTCCGGTCGGCCTCGCCCGGCATCCCGCCGGGGCCGGTGTACATCCTGCCCGGGCGGGCCGATCTGGGACGGCGCTGGTTCGTCGAGAAGAACTGCGTGGCTTGCCACAGCATCGCGGGCCGGGGCGGTCGGGTCGGTCCCGACCTGGCCGCGCGGCGCCGCGACGTCAGCGTGCTGGGCTTCGCCGCCGCCATGTGGAACAAGGCTCCGGCCATGACCCGGGCGATGAGGGCGCGCGGCATCCAGGTCCCCGAACTCGACGCCGCCCAGCTCGCCGACCTGGCGGCCTATCTGTACTCGGTCGCGTATTTCCGCGACACCCCGACGGCGGCCGCCGGGCGGGCGGTGGTGGAGCGGAAAGCCTGCCTCCAATGCCACTCTCTGGAAGGGCGCGGGGGCGATCGCGCTGGCGACCTGGCCAGGGCCAAAGGCATGGACACGCCCGCCGCCCTGTTTGCGGCGATGTGGAACCACGGCCGGGTGGCAGCCTCCCAGCGACGTGCACCGGGGACGTGGCCGCGCCTCCGCGCCGACGAGATGTCCGCCCTGGCCACGTTTTTCCTCTCACCCGCCGCTGAGCCGTGAATCCCACGCCGATCCGGTGCGGGCTCTCCCTGGGCGTGGCGCTGGCGCTGGCCGCGGCGGCGAGCGACGCCTCCGCCCAGGCGGGACCGGAGAGTTGCGTCACCTGCCATCTCGCGCTGGGTGACGAGCGGCTCACCGGGCCGGCGCAACAGTACGCGACGGACGTGCACGCGGCCAAGGGTTTGGGGTGCGTGGCCTGTCACGGGGGAGACGGCACCGCGGAGGGTCCGGAGGCAATGGATCCGGCGAAGGGCTTCGCGGGCGCGCCCGCCCGATCGGCGATTCCGGCGTTCTGCGGACGTTGCCACGCCAATGCCGAGTTCATGAAGCGGTACAATCCGGCGTTGCGGGTGGACCAGCTGACCGAGTACGCCAGTTCGGTGCACGGGCAGTTGCTGCGGCGCGGAGACCAGCGGGTCGCGACCTGCACCAGCTGCCATCCGGCCCATCGCATCAGGCCTCCCTCCGATCCCCTGTCCTCGGTGCACCCTCTGCGCGTGGTCCAGACCTGCGGAAGCTGCCATGGGGATTCCGCCTACATGGCTCCCTACGGGATCCCCACGGATCAGCCCGAGAAGTACCGACAGAGCGTCCACTGGGAGGCTCTCTCCGTGCGTCAGGACCTTTCGGCCCCGACCTGCAACGACTGTCACGGCAACCACGGCGCCGCCCCTCCGGGCGTCTCCTGGGTGGGGAACACCTGCGGTCAGTGCCACAGCGTCCAAGCCGACCTGTTCGCCCGCAGCCTCCACGCGGAGCTCTTCCCCTTGATGGGGTTGCCGGGATGCGTGGCCTGTCACGGCAACCACGACATCAGGCGGACCGACGATACGATGCTGGGGCTCGACACCGCGGCGGTGTGCACCCGCTGTCATTCCCCGGACACGCCCTCGGGAGAGCAGGTGCGGGCGATGCGGGCGCTGATTGACTCCCTCCGGCGGAGGATCGACTCGGCAGGTGCCATGCTCACCCGGGCCGAGCGCGCGGGCGTGGAGGTCAGCCAAGCGCAGTTCGAGCTGGAGAGCGCGCGGACCGCTTTGATCACGGCACGCGCCGCGGTTCACGCGTTCGCCCTGGCCGCCGTGGCCAAGGAGGTGGAGGCGGGGTTACCGGTCACGGACGCCGCGCTGGCTCGGGGCCGGGAGGCGCTCGACGAACTGCGGTTCCGCCGCACCGGCCTGGCCGTGTCCGTGCTCATCATCCTGGCACTGATCACCGGCCTGGTGCTGAAGATCCGGCAGCTCGAACGTCAGGGGGTATCATGACCGACGATTCCGCGATCTCCCCCGCCGCCCCCGGCCACTCGGCGCCGCCCGCACGGCGGCGATTTCTGGATTGGCTGCTGGCCACGAGCGCCGGCGGGCTGGTCGTGGCGGTCCTGTATCCCGTGGTCCGTTATCTCATCCCGCCGCGCACCGGCGAGTCCGCCGCCTCCTCGGTGACGCTGCCGTTCCGGGCCGGCGAGGTGGCGACGAACTCCGCGAGGATTTTCAAGTTCGGCAACCGGCCGGGGATTCTGATCCGGACGCCCGACGGGGAGTTTCGCGCCTATTCCGCGATCTGCACGCATCTCGCCTGCATCGTGCAGTACCGTCCAGACCTCCGCCACATCTGGTGTGCTTGCCACAACGGGCATTATGACCTGAACGGCCGCAACATCGCCGGCCCGCCGCCCCGCCCGCTCGACGCCTACACGGTGAACCTGCGGGGTGACGAGATCGTGGTCAGCAAGGGAGCCTGACGCATGGGGGGCGGCCTCTGGGCCTGGCTCGACAGCCGCACCGGGATCGGCGCCCTCGCGGCACTGCTCCAGAAGAAGGAGGTGCCGGTCCACCGGCATACGATCTGGTACTACCTGGGCGGCATGACGCTGTTTTTGTTCCTGATCCAGATGGGGACCGGCGTGCTGCTGCTCTTCTACTATCGCCCGAGCGCGGAGGAAGCCTACGAGTCGGTCCAGTTCTTGATGGCGGAGGTGGAGTTCGGGTGGCTCATCCGGTCCATCCACTCCTGGGCCGCGAACCTGATGATCTTCACGCTGTTCCTCCACCTCTTCAGCGTGCTGCTCCTCAAGGCTTACCGGGCGCCGAGAGACCTGACGTGGTACAGCGGCTTCCTGCTCTTCGCCGTGGCGCTGGGGTTCGGCTTCACGGGGTACCTGCTCCCGTGGAACGAGCTCGCATACTTCGCGACGCGGGTGGGGACACAGATCACGGGGGTGCTGCCCCTGGTCGGCGGGTTTTTGTTGCGTTTGCTGCGCGGAGGTGAGGACGTGACCGGGGCGACGCTGACGCGGTTCTACGCCGTCCACGTGGCACTCCTCCCCGCGACCGGGATCGCGCTGCTCGGGCTCCACCTCTTCCTGGTGCAGAAACACGGGATGAGCATCCCGGAGAGCGTGGCGCGAGAGCATCCGTCCCCGCGCATGATGCGGTTCTTCCCGAACTTCCTCCTGCGGGACCTCGTGGGCTGGCTCGCCGCGCTGGCCATCCTCGCCGCGCTGGCCGCCTACTTCCCGGCGGAGCTGGGGACCAAGGCGGACCCCTTCGCGCCGGCGCCGGCCGGCATCCGGCCCGAGTGGTACTTCATGTTCATGTTCCAGACGCTGAAGATGCTGCCGGCCCACGTGCTGGGCATCGAGGGAGAAGTACTCGGCGTGATGGGATTCGCGGTCGCGGCCCTGGTCCTGTTTCTCTATCCCTGGATCGAACAGCGCTTCGGGCTGGAACGCTACGCCCGCGCCTTCACCGCGGCGGTGGTGCTCGTGATCCTCTACATCGTCGCCCTCACCGCCCTGGGATACCTGATGAATCCCCGCGCGTAGCCGCGCGGAGGGATCCTACGGGATCCGCCCGCCGTGACACACCGTGCACATCTGGGAGTTCCGGCGACGTAACCGGTCGGCGTCGAAGCCGGGCCCGTGGGGGTTGAAGCGCCGCCCGCCCAGGGCCGAGTGACAGGTCAAACAGTCACGCTCGGCGTGGCACGAGACGCAACTCTCGAGGCTCTGCCGCGCCGCCTGGCCGTGCGCCGCCGCGAAGAAACGGCTCCCATCGTGATACCCGGACCGGAGCGGACCGTTGCTCGTCAGCCCGGCCGACGCGTGGCAGGTGGCGCAGAAGCTGGCGTTGTTGTGACAGTCGGCGCAGCGGCTTTCACGGGCGTAGGCGGCCG
>DATLXT010000078.1:0-3083 GCA_035575475.1 Gemmatimonadales bacterium
TTTCGGCCGGGACATGATGGTGACCTCGCTCCTCATGGAGCCGGTCTGGGACCCCGCCATGCTCGAGCACGTGATCGCGAGCGTGCTCCGGAAGCTCTCGCCGGACGGCCGGGTGAGCCACGAGGAGGCGCTGGGCGGCCAGGCGATCCGCGAGGGCGCGGCCGAGTACAACGCCCTGGTGCGCCGGGCGCTCGGGCCGGGGGGCGGGGCGCGCGCCGACACCCTGCTCGCGCGGGCGCGCGCGGTGCTGGCGGACCTCCAGCGGGTGCGCGAGAACTACCGCATGGTGGACGACGATTTCCAGCTTCCGGTGGTGGCGGCGCGCTACCTCGCGAACCCCCGGGTGCCGGCGGACCGGAAGCGCGCCTTTCTCGGCGACACCACGCTGGCCCGCCTGCTCCGGAACCTGGCCTACGTGGCCGAGGCGGCGGGGCCCTACGCCGACAGGCCCGAGGCGCTGAACCTCGTGGGCTTTCCGCCGGCCGACGGGGAGCGCTGGTACTCCGGCAGCTGGCGGGACAGCGGGCCCGGCTACGCCAACGGCCGGTTCGCCATGGACGTGAACGCGATCTGGGTGCCGGAGGCTCTGGCCGGCATCGCCCGCATTTTCGCGGCCCTCGAGGCGCTGGGGTACGAGCCGGCGCGGCTGGAGCGGGCGGCGCCCTGGCTCCGCGGCGGCCGGCTGGGAGCGTGGGTCCGGGATTCCGCGGCGCTCGCGCGGGCGATCGCGACCTGGCGAGGCGCGGTGCGACACTTTCTGGTGCGGCTCGCGCCCGCCGAGGTGACCGCCCGGGTCCAGGCCAAGCTGGCGTCCCTGCCCGAGCCGGAGCGGGCCTACTGGCTGGAGGTCTGGCGGCGCCACGAGACGCCGGGCGACACCCTCGAATTCCTGGGGTTGTCCCTGGACCGGCGGGGACAGCCCATCCCGGTGATGAACAGCGATCCGGCGATGCGGCTCCTGCTCCAGGACGTGGACGAGGTCGAGGCGCGGCGGGCGCTGAGGCCGTTCCTGCTGCGCTACCCTGTCGGCCTGCTGGTGGACGGGTTGGGCCCGCTGGTAGCCAACGACGCCTACGCGCCGCCCGCGGTATGGGAGCCGTGGCGCACCGACCTCTACCACTCCCCGCGGGTGGTGTGGGGGCGGGAGGTGAACATTCTCTCGATGGCGCTGGCCCGCGCGCCCGACCGCCCCGGGTTCCGGGAGGCGCTGGCGGCCACCCGCCGGGCGGTCGAGGTCTCGGGCCTGGGGCACGCCGAGCTGTGGACCTACGGCGTGGAGGGCGGGCGGCTGGTGCCGCGGCGCTACGGCGCCAGCTCCGATGTGCAGCTCTGGAACCTGACGGATCTGGCGGTCGAGTTCGCGCTCGCCCGCCTCGGCGCGCCGTGAGCGCGAGCCGGGTACCCCCGAATCGGAGGATCTCCGCGTCATGACATCCATCCACGTCTTGGACACGCTGGTGATCGTGCTGTACTTCGCGGTCATCTTCGCCATCGGGTGGTGGGCCGCGCGCCGGGAAAAGATCGCCAGCGCGGACTACTTCCTGGCGAGCCGCGAGGTGGGCTGGCTCGCGGTGGCCGCGAGCCTCTTCGCCTCCAACATCGGAAGCGAGCACCTGGTGGGGCTCGCCGGCACCGGTGCGGCCAGCGGCCTCGCGGTGGGCCACTTCGAGTGGCTGGCGTGCCTGATCCTCCTGATGCTCGGCTGGGTCTTCGTGCCGTTCTACCTGCGGAGCGGCGTCTTCACCATGCCCGAATTCCTGGAGCGCCGCTACAACTCCGCCGCCCGATGGTATCTCACCACCGTGTCCATCATCGGTTACGTGCTCACCAAGATCAGCGTCACCCTGTTCGCCGGGGCGCTGGTCATCCAGGAGATCCTGGGGCTCTCGATCTGGGCCGGCGCGGCGGCGGTGGTGGTCGCCACCGGCGTCTATACCATCGCGGGGGGCCTCCGGGCCGTGATCTACACCGAGGTGCTCCAAACCGGGGTGCTCATCATCGGCTCGGTCTTCCTGGTCCTGCTCGGCCTCGATGCGGTAGGCGGCTGGAGCGGGCTCACCGCCAGGGTGCCGCCGGACTTCTTCTCCATGTGGAAGCCCGTGGACCACCCGAACTTCCCCTGGACCGGGATCGTGTTCGGGGCGCCCATCCTGGGGGTCTGGTACTGGTGCACCGACCAGTACATCGTCCAGCGGGTGCTGGCCGCCAGGACTCCGGCCGCCGCGCGGGCCGGCGCCATCGGCGCGGGATTCCTGAAGATCCTCCCGGTGTTCATCTTCGTTCTCCCCGGCGTGATCGCGGCCGCCCTCTACCCGGACATCGCGGCGGGGGGCGAAGACCAGGCCTATCCGGCGCTGGTGGCCCGCCTGCTCCCCGCCGGGCTCAAGGGCCTGGTGATCGCGGCGCTCCTGGCCGCGCTCATGAGCTCGCTCAGCTCGGTATTCAACTCCTGCTCCACCCTGATCACCTGGGACGTGTACCGCAAGCTGCGGCCGGCGGCGGGGGAGCGGGAACTGGTGTACGTGGGTCGCCTGGCCACCGGGGTGCTGGTCGTGCTGGGCCTGCTCTGGATCCCGTTCATGAAGTTCATCTCGTCCCAGCTCTACATCTACCTCCAGAGCGTCCAGGCCTACATCGCGCCGCCCATCGCCGCGTGCTTCCTGCTGGGCCTCTTCTGGCCGCGCCTCAACGGCGCCGGGGCCATGGCGTCGCTCCTCGCCGGGTTCGTCCTCGGCGCCCTGCGGCTCGGGCTGGAGCTGGCGCACGGGCCCCAGCACACCGGGCTCCCGGCGGGCTCCCTCTGGGCCACGATCGCCGAGATCAACTTCCTGCATTACGCGGTGATCCTGTTCCTGGTGTGCACCGCGGTCCTGGTGGCGGTGAGCCTCGCGACCCGGCCGCCCGCGCCCGAGCAGCTGCGCGACCTGACCTACCGAACGCTCTCTCCCGAGCCCGCCGGGGCGGCGCCCGACCGGAGCCGGGCGCGCCACCTCGCCCTGTCCGCGGTGCTGGCGCTCATTCTGGGCGTCTTGTGGATCGTCTTCGCGTGATTGGCGCCCGGGCCGCGCGCGCTCGCCCGCTGG